>NZ_JBQLID010000006.1:0-219503 GCF_056034405.1 Marinococcus sp. LNHM4E3-1
TTCATCAGTGGAAGCGCCGGAGTCTTCGGTTTCGTCAGAGCCACTGTCCCCGGAAGGAGCAGAAGAGGAGTCCTCAGCGGAATCCTCTTCGTCAGTGGAGGCGCCGGAATCCTCGGTTTCGTCAGAGCCACCGTCCCCGGAAGGAGCAGAAGAGGAGTCCTCAGTGGAATCCTCTTCATCAGTGGAAGCGCCGGAGTCTTCGGTTTCGTCAGAGCCACTGTCCCCGGAAGGAGCAGAAGAGGAGTCCTCAGTGGAATCCTCTTCATCAGTGGAGGCGCCGGAGTCTTCGGTTTCCTCAGCGTCCCCGTCTCCGGAAGGAGCGGAAGAGTCTTCATTGCTGCTATCTTCAGTGGATTCTTCTTCGTCTGTTGAACTTCCGTCATTTTCTGCTTCATCCGCCGTATTCGATTCGTTTGTGTTTTCATCGGAGCTATCATTGCTGTCATTGCCTGATGGCTCCGAAGAGTTATCCTCAGATTCCCCCGGGCTGTCGCCGGAAGAATCTTCAGAAGAGGAATTATCCCCGCCTTCGTTTTCGTTATTTTCATCTGTGCTGTTTTCTTCATTATCACTGCCGGAGTTGTCGCTTGTGTCCTGGTCTTCAGAGTTTTGATTTTCATTATCGTTGTTTGAAGAACCATTACTGCCGGTATTTTCTTCAGCGTCATCATTGCCCGAGTCATTATTGTTGTTTTCTGAGTCGCTGCTGTCTGAGTCTTCGTTGCTTCCAGAATTGTTATTGCCGGAGTCATTGTTGTCGTCAGAATTATCATTGCTGTTATTGTCGCCATCGCCATTCGAACCGCTGACGTCAGCTCCGCTGGAATCATTTGATTCCCTGCCGTGAGTATCTACGGCGCGGACAGTATACTCGCCGTTTCCATCAGTATCAAATTCTGTGGTTTCCCGGTCGATTACATTGTCAACTTCGTCGCCGTCATTAAAGATACGATAGCCGATCACATCATTATCATCGGAGGCTGACCAGGTGAGGGTTCCGCCATCATTAGAGACTCCAGTCACACGGGAAGGGTCCCTGTTATTTTCAGGAGCATCTTCATCTGGAACAATATTATCCCAATCGTCCGGCAGATACTCCTGAATCTCTTCTTCATCGCCGTCCAAAAGGTATTCGTCATTTAAAGAAATGCCATCTTCCATAAATTCAGAAGGAGTATCATCGTACCCAGGGTAACGATCTCCGTCGATGGTTACATATTCAATTTCTTCGAGACTGTCATCCTCTTCAGTAGGAGCGAATTCTTCATTGAGAATATCTTCATTCACCAGATCTGCTTCTTCACACAAATCGGTAGGCTGTTGACCGGAGAGGCCGCATATTTCTTCTGTAGATATGCCATCCGGTTCAGAGAATGTGTCCCCAGTCCCGATTAAATCGTCCTCCGTGTCGGAAGCGGCATTCATAATATCGGCCCAAATCTGCTGAGTTCTCTGCGAATAAGAGAGCCCCTGCGCATCTTCAATGCCAATCTGTTCATTATACCCAAGCCACAGGCCGAAGGTTACGTTGGGATTATAGCCGACGAACCAGGAGTCGATCTGATTATTTGTCGTACCTGTCTTTCCGGCCCAGTCACCGTCAATATTCAGACGATCGGGAAGAGAGCTTGCAGTACCGTCTGATCCTAATACGTCACGAAGAATATCTGTAATAAGGAAGCTGGTCTGCTCCGAAAAAGGATTGGTGGATTCTTCTTCATGTTCGAAAACAGCTTCGTCTGTACTGTCGGTAATAGAAGCTACCATGTAAGGTTCATGATGTTCTCCTCCGGCAGGAAAGGTCGTAAACGCGCTTGTATTTTGTTCTACACTTACGCCGCGGCTGAGTCCGCCGATGGCAGTGGAAGAAGAAATGCCGTTTTCGACCACATTGCCCATACCAAGATCATTAAGAGCTTCTTCTCTGGTCGATTCGTCCAGCATGTCAAACACCCGTACTGCCGGTATGTTTCGTGATTCGGCTAAAGCACTTCTGGCGTCGATAAAGCCTTCATACTCTCCGTCAAAGTTATTGAGCTCGTCATCGTCTCCTCCGTATTCGGTAGGAATATCGAGCAGCGTCTGTCCGGGATGCAGAAGGCCTTCTTCAATGGCGGGGCCATAATCAAGCAGCGGTTTCATGGTTGAGCCGTTCTGCCTGCGCGTCTGGGTAGCGTAGTTTAATGAACTTGTTTCAAAATCACGACCTCCGACGAAGCTTAAAATAGCACCGCTGTTATTTTCAATCATCATACCGCCGACCTGCTCTGCTTCGCCCTCTTTATCGGGGCCAAAGTAGTCGTTGCCATCTACAGCTTCCTGCATAGCGTCATAGGTGTCTTTGTGAACCGTCAGTTCAATATCATACCCGCCTTCAGCAACTTCCCGGCCTGCTTCCTGGTTATATTGCTGAATGGTTTCCTGACGCTCTTCGTCTGATAAATTTTCTAATTGAACGTCGTCTTCGGCAAGCATTTCTTCGCGCATAATCCTTGTAGCTCTGCGCTGAGCTTCATTAATCAAATAAGGGTATTCCTGTGCTACTTCTTCTTTTGGTTCAGCAAGGTTGTCGCGAATATCGTAATCCATTGCTTCATCATATTCTTCCTGGGAAATGGACTCTACTTCGAGCATATTGTTTAAGACTTCATCTTTCCTGTTCAGCCCTTGAGAGAGGTCGTCTTTTATTTCCCCGTTACTTTCAAATGGAGTGTAGGTGTAAGGGTTTTGCGGGAGTCCGGCAATGTAGGCGGACTGGGCCACGTTCAGTTCAGAGGCGTCAACGCCAAATATTCCCTGGGCGGCTGCCTGGGCCCCTGCGATATTTTCCCCATTGGCATTACGGCCGAATGGAACGATATTCATATAAGCCTGAAATATTTCATCTTTCGAAAAGTACGTTTCCATTCTCATCGCCAAAGCGACTTCTTTCGCTTTTCTTTCAAAGGATACTTCTCTGGTCAACAGCTGGTTTTTAACGATCTGCTGGGTTAAAGTTGACCCTCCCGTTTGAGTGGAAGAGTTCGTTACCTCCTGGTATGTAGCGCGCATTAATGACTGGGGATTAATTCCGTTGTGATCATAAAAAGCCCTATCCTCTGTTGACAAAAATGCGTCCTGCAGGTTGGTTGAAACGTTATCGAGTTCTACACGCTGTCTCTCCAATTCTGAAGGCAGCTCTCCCAGTTCCTCTCCGCTGGCAAAATGGACGGTGCTGTTCTCGGCATAGCTATATATTGATTCCTGCATTTCTTCCTCCGTGTAAGCTTCCTGTCCTTTAACCAAGGAAGCGAAAAAGCCTGCACCGATTGACCCAATAAATAAAAAAGCTAAAATAAAAACAATAAACAGGGTGAGAAATGAAAGACCAACAACGCGTAAGGTGTTTCTAGAGCTTGTTTGGTCGTGACGCCCCATAATTATTACGATCTCCCTTCTCTATGTAGCTTTGTCTTTGGATTCATACATTGACAGTGTTGAAAGTCTTGTGCTAAAAATAAAAGAAGTGCAAACTTGAAAACAAACTATAACATACAGCTATGAAGGATGAAAGTAACCATAGGACCTACAGTCACAGAGAGTCGACGTTAGCTGAAAGTCGAACTGCAGCCTTTGGCGAATTACACATCCAGAGCTCCTTTCAGATCTTTGATTAAAAAAGGTCTGAAACGGTGTAATGCATCGTTATCAACATGAAGCCGGGAAGCTCATGCTTCCAACAAGGGTGGTACCGCGGTCATCATCGTCCCTTTTCGTTTTTCGAAGCGAAGAGGGACTTTTTTATGTACCTACACTTATATATCCAAGTTTAGTGCGTTTTTAAACCAGAAAGGGGAAAGTTATGGGCATTTGGGAGGAATTAGAAGAAAGAGGACTTGTGAATCAGGTAACAGAAAGAGAGGGACTTAAGAATCAGTTAAACAACGGTCAGCTCCGTTTTTACTGTGGATTCGATCCTACGGGAGACAGTCTTCATATTGGTCATCTGCTGACTATTATTTTAATGCGCCGGATGCAGCTGCACGGGCATCAGCCAATTGCTCTTGTAGGCGGTGGCACAGGAATGATTGGGGATCCGAGCGGGAGAAACGCAGAACGCTCCCTGAATGAACCAGAGATTGTGGAAGGTTTTTCACAAAAAATCCGCACTCAGCTTGAAAAATATCTCGATTTTGACGGGGCGTATGGTGCAGAAATAGTAAACAACCATGACTGGCTTGGAAGCATGACTCTCATCAGCTTCCTTAGAGACTTTGGGAAGCATTTCAGTGTCAATTATATGCTTGCGAAAGAATCGGTGGAATCCCGTATTCAGGAAGGCATTTCTTTTACGGAATTCAGCTACCAGATAATGCAGTCAATTGATTTTTACTACCTCTACAAAAATCACCAGTGTACGCTTCAAATCGGCGGCAGCGATCAATGGGGCAATATTACTGCCGGTTTAGAGCTGATTCGTCGTCTTGAATATGAAGACGAGGAAAAATCCCCTGCTTACGGTATGACAATCCCGTTAGTAACCAAAGCCGACGGCACGAAATTTGGAAAAACAGCCGGCTACGCGATATGGCTCGATCCTGAGAAAACATCTCCATACGAAATGTATCAATTCCTGCTTAATACGGATGATCGTGATGTATTAAAGTTTATACGCTACTTCACGTTTATTGATCATGAAGAAATGAAAGAGCTTGAAGAAAAGATGCAAACAGTGCCTGAAAAAAGAGAAGCCCACCGGAGGCTGGCACAGGAAATCACTTCGTTTGTCCACGGCGGGGAAGCACTGAATCAGGCTGAAAACATTACGAAAGCTCTTTTTGGCGGAGGCGAGCTGACAGCACTGACAGCAGATGAAATAGCCCAGGGTTTCAAAGATGTACCATCGTACACGATGGAAGCAGAAGAACAAAACCTGGTGGATCTTTTAGTTCAAGCGGGAATAGCAGGTTCAAAACGACAGGCCAGGGAAGATGTACAGAACGGTGCTGTGTATATTAATGGTGAAAGAGAACAGAGTACAGACAAAACTGTAGGGAACAATGATTTAATTGACGATCAATTTATCATTATGCGCAGAGGTAAAAAGAAATATTTTCTGATTTTAAAAAACAATGGATAAAACCGGCTGAAAAAAGCCGGACAAACATAAAAATCCCGTGCAGATCGATATCTGCACGGGATTTTTACTATTAACGAGAGTAGTACTCAACGATTAGTGCTTCGGAAATTTCCGCAGGAAGCTCAGAACGTTCAGGGTAACGACTGTACGTGCCCTGAAGGTTGTCAGCATCAAACGTGAGATATTCCGGAACGAAAGAATTAGCTTCAAGTGCGTCCTGGATAGCGCTCATGTTGCGGGATTTTTCACGAACACTGATGGTTTTTCCTGGCTCTACGCGGTAAGACGGGATATCTACACGATTACCGTCTACAGTGATGTGGCCATGGTTGACCAGCTGGCGTGCACCGCGGCGGGTGCGGGAAAGACCGAGACGATAAACAAGGTTATCGAGACGGGATTCAAGCAGAATCAGGAAGTTTTCGCCGTGTACACCAGGCAATTTGCCGGCGATGTTAAATGTGCGCAGGAATTGGCGCTCATTTAAGTTGTACATGAAACGAAGCTTCTGTTTTTCCTGCAGCTGAACACCGTATTCGGATAATTTTCTGCGCTGCGTTGGACCATGCTCTCCCGGCGGATAAGGACGTTTTTCGAGTTCTTTTCCTGTACCACTGAGAGAGATGCCGAAGCGGCGGGACTTTTTCCAGGTTGGACCTGTATAGCGTGCCATAATGGCATCCTCCTCTATTAAAACAAATTTTGGTATAAAAACACTGTTGGCGAATCTCCCGTCATGCTCATTTTGCCCTCGTATGTCTTCGCCCCGACAGCTAGGGGTTACGCAACACACCTTGCTGAAAGCAAGGAGCAAAATGGAAAGCACATGCAAGGCTTGCCCAGGCTGTCTTTTACACAACCGTCATTATAACTTCTGGCTGATGGCAAGTCAATATGTTTAGACCGGTAAGATTTAAATAAAATTAATGGAAAATTTCCGGAGGAAATAAAGAAGCCAGGCAAGCATAATTTAAGCTTGCCTGGCAGGACAGCGAACTGGAGAAGGTTACGTTTTAGCTGAAAACAGCCCGTGTTCAATTTCATCGGCAAACTGACGAAGGAAAGACTCTTCCTGTTCAGAAAAGCGGTTCAGTACAGGGCTGTCAATGTCGAGCACGCCGTACACCTTCCCCTCAGGGGTGAACAACGGAACAACTATTTCTGACTGGCTGGCAGCATCACATGCGATATGGCCCGGAAAGGCGTGCACATCCTCCACGCGAACCGTCTGCTTTTTCTCATAAGCCGTACCGCAGACCCCTTTGCCAGGGGTGATGCGGTTACAGGCAGGCAGCCCCTGGAATGGACCGAGAACCAGTTCATTTTCTGTATCGTTCCAAATATAGAAGCCGACCCAGTTTACGTCGGTCAAAAATTGATTAAGCAAAGCGGAGGCGTTGGCCAAGTTGGCGGTTTGGCTGTTTTCGTCTGAAAATAATGCTTTCGCCTGCTGACATAATGTATGGTAGCTTTTCTCTAAAGATGAGTCATAAGAAACTGGTTGAAAAGACATGAAGATCCCTCTTTCATTATCGTAGTTGCTCCCCTGCAAGAGCTGAAATATCGTTACTGCCTGCGAGCAGTCCCGAAGAGGCGTGGGCATCGGAGCCGTATACAAGCGGTATCCCCATCTTTAATGCTGATTGTATTACCGAGGGATGCGGGTACGGCTCGAGGCACCGTTCTTTGATTGTACCGGCACCGTTCACATCAAGTTCAAACCCTCTGGATTTAACCTCCTGCAAAATAGCTTCAATAGCATTTTGATCAAGAAAATCATATTCGTAATTTTTATGAAACTTTCGAATAAGCGTCATATGCCCGATCCTGTTCGGTGCGTATTTTCCAAGGTGAGTCTGAGCAGAGCGGAGAACGGCACTATAGTACAATTCCGCCGCTTTTTGCGGTGATCCGCTTAGACGGACGTAGCGGTCAAAGTGATCAGGTGAAAAATCTATACATATATATTCACTGTTTATTTTAATGAAGTGAGAGGAAAGAATGCAATCCTCGAGCTCAGGACCGTACGTGTTCATAAACTGTTCTGTATTTTTCTCAAATCCTTCAATAAAATCCACTTCGAGTCCTTTTTTAATGGAAATATCGCTATGGTATTCTGACTGAAGGTCATTTAAATCATGGAGATACTGATCGAGCTGCGCAAGCGGCATGGCACTGTCTTTATCCGGCACAGGATCTGTAAAACCCTTAGGAAGAGGAGCGTGCTCGGTGAAACTGATCGTTTTTATTCCGTTTTTGATACAAGCCTCAATATAGTCGTGAAACGAGTCTCTGCTTCCATGCGGACAGAAGGGGGAGTGAATATGGCCGTCACGAGTAATTGTCATAGGTATAAACTCCTTGTTTTGTGGAAAATATTATTAAAATACGGTTGACGAAATTAAGAAATAAGGAAAATGGATTTTCTCGAAATTTTCTTTATCGTCATATAACAATCACTGCGTTTACATGTTATCATAAGTTAGAGCAAACATAGTTGAAAAAATATTTTGAGTACATTCGTGCACATAAAGTATGAGATAAGTATAAGTAACCCATAACGTGTAAATTATTGAAAACAAGGATGCACAGCGGGGAAAACTGGAGTGAGGAATTTGGCGACAACAATTGTAATTATAGTTCTGGTTATCATTATCGCCGCGTTTGTCATATACGGAGCATGGGGACGCAGACGCATTTACCGGGAAGTAGACCGCCTGGAGGATGCAAGGGCAAATATGGCGGACCAGCCTGTAGCTGAAGAGATTGCGCGGGTCAAGGGCATGACAATGTCGGGAGAAACAGAAGAAAAGTTTGAATCATGGCGCAAGGACTGGGACGAAATTGTGGGCAAGCATCTGCCTGATATTGAAAAGGCTCTTTATGATGCGGAAGAAAAAGCAGACAAGTACAAGTTTAGTCAGGCTTCAGAAATCGCTGCTGCTGTAGATACGCAGCTCGCCAGTATCGAAGAGGAGATCAGCAATATATTTCTGGAAATAGAAGAGCTGGTACATAATGAATCTGATAACCGTCGCGGCATTGAAGAGTCGGAACAGAAATATGAAGATATAAAACGGTTTGTTTCTCAGAACTGGCACACGCTCGGCAAGACAGCCCCGCTTTTTGACCAGCACATGCGTGACCTCCAGTCTTCTTTTGAAGCTTTTTATGAAGCGGTGGAGCAGGGGAATCAATCTGAAGCCAAACAGCTCAGAGAGAAGCTCGATGAAGATTTGGAACGTGAAGAAGCATCGCTCTATGCCGTCCCTGATATGCTTGCAAAAGTACGGCGGCGTCTGCCGGAAGAATGGAAATCCCTGCGCGCCGGGCTGTATGAAATGGAAGAGCAGGGATACCCCATGGATGCTTTTGCATTTGAACAACGACTGAACGAAAACGAAGCAGAAGCTGAACAACTGCAGACGCGGATTGAAAATCTGGACCTTGACGGGGTTGCAGAACGCCTTACTGAAATGGATGCCTACAATGAAGAAGTGTACCGCATTCTTGAAGAAGAAGTGGAAGCCCGTGCCGAGGTCGAACGTCTGCTGCCTCAGGTTCATGAAGGCAGAGAACAGTTATCCACGAGGATGCAGACGCTGTTAGTGGAAAAAGAATTTATCGAAGCCAACTATCGGATTCCATCGGAAACAGACCATTTGATTGCTTCATCAAAACGACAGGTTGATGGAATTAGAAAGAGCGTATTACAATTGCAGGAGCAAAAAGAAAACAAAGAACATTCCTTTACGCATATTGAAATGGAACTAAAGCAAATTCTTGAGAAACAGGAAGAAGTTGAGTCGGGAATTCTGGAAGCTGAGAACCAGCTCGGCGTACTCCGAAAAGATGAAACACAGGCAATGGAAACGCTCGAAGAGCTGAAACGCCAGAACCGCATCGAAGAAATGAGAATGCAGCGTACAAGGCTGCCTAAGCTTCCGCCAATACTTTTGAATGAAAAAGAATCAGCGGATGATAAAATTGCCCATGCCGCTGCGGCCCTTTCTGAAACGCCACTTGAAATGTCGCAGGTGCGTGAAACGGTAGCTCAGGCAGAAGAGAGTGTGCGCACTGTTTCCACAATGCTTCGGCGTATGGAAGAGCAGGCGTTGATGACTGAACGTATCATCCAGCGAGGAAATTTATACCGGAGCAAAGAGGCTGAACTCGATCAAAGCCTGAAAGAAGCAGAAAGTGCTTTTCGCAAAGGCCAGTATGAGCATGCCCTGCAGGTGGCTTCATCATCTGTGCGGAAAATGGATGACCGTTTTGTAACAGAAGTTCTGCAGGAGTCTGACATGCAGCTGACAGAAGCATAATCGACAAGCAAATAGTTAAGAAGCCTGAACTCAGGCTTCTTTTTTATGATATTAGTGAATGCTGGGAGGAATTTGAAAATGTATTTTGATAACAGCGCGACCACCCAGCCATACGAGGAAGTGCTGAGTGCATACAGGAAAGCGTCCGAAAGTTATTTTGCCAACCCTTCTTCATTTCACCATAAGGGCGGTGAAGCTGAACGCCTGCTTGAATCTGCGAGAAGCCAGATCGCCCGGGAGTTAAACGTGGAACCGGAGCGCTGCTTTTTTACGAGCGGTGGTACGGAAGGAAATAATATGGTATTAAAAGGAGTCGCAGAGGCGAGAAAAAATCTTGGTCGTCATATTATAACAACGGCTGTGGAACATCCATCAGTAATGGAAACCTGTGTCCACTTAGAAGAAAAAGGGTATCGGGTAACATATCTGCCGGTTGGCAGGGACGGCCGTATAGTTACAGAGGATTTGACTAAGGCATTGGAGCCGGATACTATCCTTGTTACGATCGGTCATACAAACAGTGAAACCGGTGCAATACAGCCTGTTGAGGCGATTGGAGAAATACTCTCTTCCCGCACTGATATTTATTTTCATACGGATTACGTACAGGGTGCGGCCAAAATTCCATTAAATATTGAAAAAGCGGGCCTGGATTTTGTTACGGTATCCGCTCATAAATTCCATGGATTGAAAGGTGCGGGACTGTTGTATAAGCATCCAAGAACGGTGCTTGAGCCTTTAATACACGGGGGCGGTCAGGAAAGCGGGGTCCGTTCAGGAACAGAGAATACAGCAGGTGCTGCAGCTATGGCCAAAGCACTTCGTCTGGCAAAAGAAAGCTATGCTGCAAACAGCAGCAGAATTGAAGAAATCAAATTGTGGACCGCGTCACGGCTGCAGGAAAGCGGTGGAGTGATTAACTCTCCTTTTTCCGGGGGATCTCCGTTCATATTAAATATTTCCTTCCCCGGAATAAAACCGGAAGTACTCGTTGAAGCGCTCGCGGAGAGGGGAGTTTCAATTTCCACTAAAACAGCATGTGCTTCTAAAAACTCGGAGCCATCTGCCGTCGTTTTAGCTGCTACGGGAGAGCGGAAACTTGCAGAAAGTGCTGTGAGGGTAAGTTTCTCTGCAGATACAATGAAAGAGGAAGCCGCTCATTTATGCAGCATCTGTGAAGAAGTGCTGCCACAGTTGAAAAAGGTTATGGAGGAACAGCAATGAGAGAAGAATATTTATTAATTCGCTTTGGTGAACTTGCTTTAAAAGGAAAAAACCGAAAAGAATTCGAACGGCAGTTAAGAGAAAACATTGATCACGCGGTAAAGGATTTCCCTCACTGTGAAGTACGGCGCACCTATGGACGTATTGCGATTAATCTGCTGGGGGAACCTGCTGAAGAAGTCATTAAAGCGGTGAAGCCGGTGTTTGGAATTTCCTCCATCAGCTATGCGAGAAAAGCGGATTTATCGGAAGAGGAGATCCAGCAGACGGCCTATCAAATGTTTTCGGAATATAAGGATAGAAAAACTACGTTTAAGGTGGAAGCAAGAAGGTCCAATAAAGACTTTCCTATTCATTCCACGAAGCTCGCTCCAAGCGTCGGAAGTTATATTCTCCATCATACCGAAGGCGTCGGGGTGGACGTGAAGAATCCAGAAGTAACCGTGGAAATTGATGTTCGCGAGCAGGGGGCCTATGTAAGCTGCGGACGTATTAACGGGGCGGGGGGACTGCCGACAGGCACTGGCGGAAAAGTAGTCAGTATGCTTTCCGGAGGCATAGACAGTCCGACCGCTGCATATTTAGCCATGAAGCGTGGAGTAACGATTGAGGCAGTTCACTTTCACAGCCCGCCTTATACAAATGAGCGGGCGAAACAAAAAGTGGAAGATATCGCCCGGGTTCTCAGTCAGTTTGGAGGGAGTATCAATCTTCATGTGGTACCATTTACCCGTGTTCAGGAAGCTATCCGAAACAGGGTGCCCGATGACCATACGATGACGATTACACGAAGAGCGATGCTTGAAATAGTAACCAAAATAGCGGAGAAGGAAGACGCCAAGGCAGTAGTAAATGGCGAAAGCCTGGGACAGGTAGCTTCCCAGACGCTTGAAAGTATGAACGTTATCAACGAAGTCACGAGTGTACCGGTGCTTCGGCCGCTGATTGCCATGGACAAAGAAGAAATTATCAGCATCGCTAAGCGTATAGGCACCTATGATATTTCTGTGCGACCGTATGAAGATTGCTGTACTGTGTTTCAACCGGCCAGTCCTGCCACTAAACCCAAAATTGGTTTAGTCTATAAATATGAAAAACGTCTGGATAAAGAGGAATTGTTTAAAGAAGCGATAGCTGAAACGAAAGTGATTTCTGTATCTAATGCAAAAAGTGGAAATGAAGAGTTTGAAGACCTTCTCTAAAGAGCTTTTTTCATTTGTGCAAGTGGTATAAAATGGAATTTCGGAAGAGTTGAAACAAAACGGGAAGTCGTCCGTAAAAAGGAGAGGCGGTTAATGCTGTGAAAACACTTTGGTATAACGGAAATATTTATACGATGAAAAAAGAAAAAGAAAAGGTCGAGGCAGTTTTAACCTCGGAGGGGACGATTGAAAAAGCAGGAGTGCTCGCAGAGATAGAAAAAGAACTGCAAAATGCTGCTGTCCGCCGGGTGGATTTAAACGGAAGCGCGATGTACCCTGGTTTTACAGACAGTCATTTACATATGATCGGGCTGGGGGAAACGATGATCCAGCTGGATCTGTCAGAGTGCACCTCTGCAGAAGAAATGGCTGCACTGATTAAAGAGAAAACAAAAGAAGTGCCCGCAGGTGAATGGGTCATTGGGGAAGGATGGAACGAAAACAATTTCCCGGACCGGAAAATTTTCCACCGGGAGGAGCTTGATGATTTAGTGCCCGCTCATCCATTGCTGCTGACACGGATATGCCGACACGCCGCATTGGTTAACACACGTGCCCTCGATGCTGCAGGTATCGATAAAGATACTCCGGACCCGGAGGGCGGCATCATTGTTAAATCAAGGAATGGGGAGCCTACAGGCTATTTGCTCGACCAGGCTGCCGACTTAGTAAAAAATGAAATTCCAGAGGTGTCCGAGGAGTATCTACAGGAGGCACTTGGAAAAGCGGTGAGTCATATGCATCAATGCGGACTGACTGGCGGACATACGGAAGATCTTAATTACTACGGCGGGTTTACGAGGACATTGAACACATTCAGAAATATTTTGGCCGCCACTTCATTTCGGGCGCATCTTCTCGTGCATCATGAAGTGTTTCCGGACTTTATACAGCAGGGTCATACGTACGGTCTTCTTGATGAAGGTCTGGAACTCGGCGCTATGAAAATATTTGCAGATGGAGCACTGGGGGGACGTACCGCCCTTCTCAGCCATCCCTACAATGATGCCCCTGAAACAGCGGGTGTTGCTATCCATTCGAGAGAAGAACTGAAACAGCTCGTGGCAGAAGCCAGAAAAGAAAATATGCCGGTGGCTGTTCACGCTATTGGCGATTTAGCTTTGGAATATGTGATAGATGCTTTAGAAGCCTGGCCGGTGCCAGAAGGGGTGCGGGACCGGATTATTCACGTCCAAATTGCGAGGGAAGATTTGGTGGAACGGCTGAAGGCGCTGCCGGTAGCACTCGATCTGCAGCCCCGGTTTGTGCTTTCGGATTTCCCGTGGGTCGAAGAGCGTCTCGGCAGAGAAAGGCTTCGTTATTCCTTCGCCTGGAAAACACTCCTCGATCAGGGAATCATCTGCGCGGGGAGCTCAGACGCTCCTATTGAATCTGTAGACCCGAGAACCGGAATTTATGCGGCTGTCGCCCGGAAAAACCCGGGGGAGATGCACAACGGCTATATGCCGGAAGAAAAACTAACTCCTTTTGAAGCCGTGGAGCTTTATACTGGAGGCAGTGCCAGAGCGATCAGCCGTGAACACGATCTGGGGAGAATTGCTCCCGGGTATAAAGCGGACTTCACGGTGCTCAGGAAGGATCTTTTTCAAATAAAGCCGGAAGAGATTTTAACAGCCGAGGTGGAAGCGACCGTGGTAGGGGAAGAAGTCGTGTTCATGCCCGAGGAGAGCAGAATCAAAATTAATATTGAAGCGGAGGAATTATGATGAATGCAAAAAGGTGGTTTGCTTTATTAGCGGCAGCGGTGCTTCTTATCGTTTCGCTTGGCGCCCAGACAGCTTTTTCCTTGTGGAATACAGTTTCGAACCAAGCGCAAAATCAGCAGAATCAGGAGGACATAGTGAAAGAGGGCTCTTCAGACAGCCGGATAGCAATGCTTGATGTAGAAGGCACCATTCAATCCTCGGGCGGCTCCGGTGCTTTCTCCGGGGAAGGCTACAACCATGATGAATTTCTGAGTAATCTCGAAGAAGCCGGGTCGAGCGCAGATGTAGACGGTATTATTATTAATGTAAACAGCCCTGGTGGAGGTGTGGTTGAAAGTGATGAAATCCACGACGCCGTCGTCGAAGTACAGGAGGAAGAGAATAAACCTGTATATGTTTCGATGGGTAATACGGCTGCTTCCGGCGGCTACTACCTCGCAGCCCCAGCGGATAAAATAGTTGCCCATTCAGCGACTATTACCGGTTCGATAGGCGTGATTATGTCTTCCCTGAACTACTCCGAGCTGGCTGAAAACCTGGGCATTGAAGGCGTGAACATAACGAGCGGAGAGTTTAAAGACATGGGATCTCCTACGGAAGAAATGACAGAAGAAGATCGGGAAATCATGCAGGGCATCGTCGACGACATGTATGAAGATTTTCTGCAGGTTGTAATAGATGGAAGAGGATTTAGTGAAGACGAGGCAAGGGATTTAGCTGATGGCCGTATTTATACGGGTGAGCAGGCGGAAGAAAATGGACTGATCGATGAACTTGGGACTTCAGAAGACACTATTGCAATGATGGAAGAAGATCTTGAACTCGGAGACGCTACTGTAGAGCGCTACACTTCGGAGGGATTTAGCTGGCAGTCGCTTCTGCAAAATTCCGTCCAGGGATTGTTCATTTCTGATGAGAAGCTGCTGGGACTCCAGGAACTGCTGAAGTCAGTCGGAAGCGACAGTCCGCGGCCAATGTATTTGTATGAAGGATAGGAGGGATAATGATGACCACAAATGGCGGCTATCCGGAAGACCCTAAGAAAGTGGAACAAACAGTGCCGGAAGGAAACAACGAGAATGCTGGCTCTCTGTCCGGCTCAGCAGATAAGCAAAATGCCAATGAAAGAAATGAAACGAAGGAAGAACTATTCGCAGGGTTTTGGATGCGCTTTTGGGCGTACCTTACTGATCTGATTATACTTTTTTCCTTAAACGGGCTCCTTCTCTCTCCTTTCTATTTTACGGGACAAGGAGAAATCTGGGGATTCATCACATTGTATGCCGTCTTTAACGCAGTGATCACCTATGGATATTTTTTACTGATGACAAAATTTTATGGGCAGACGCTTGGTAAAATGATTTTCGGTTTGAGAGTAGTCCGGGTGAACCGGGAAAAGCTAAAATGGTCCGATATCATTTTCAGGGAAATCGTTCTACGGTTTGCCTACCGCAGCCTGGTTATTACAAATCTGGCATATATCGTAGTAGCCTTTACACCACAAAAGGCTGGTATTCATGATATGATTGCGGATACGAGGGTCATTCATACAAGAAAATGATGCCCGGAACAAAAAGTGAAGGAGGAGTAAGATGACAGCAGTAACGTTTAAAGAAAAACCGGTGACACTCGTGGGAGACAAAGTCGAATCCGGAGAATACGCTCCCGATTTCACTGTACTTGCAAATGATATGAGCCCGGTATCACTAAGTGATGCCTCAGGCAAAGTAAGGCTAATCAGTGTAGTGCCATCTATTGATACAGGTGTCTGCTCACAGCAGACACGGAAATTCAACGAAGAAGCTGCTTCGCTTGAAAATGTGGAAGTATGGACTATCAGCTGCGATCTTCCTTTTGCACAGCGGCGCTGGTGTGCAGCAGAAGGAATTGAAAATGTCCATGTACTTTCCGACCATAAAGACCTGGACTTTGGCAAACAGTTTGGTCTGGTAATGGATGAAATGAGACTGCTTGCCCGTTCAGTGATCGTCGTAGACAGCGAAGGAAAGGTTTCCTATAAGGAAATTGTTTCAGAAGGAACGAACCATCCTGATTATGAAGCGGCAATCAACGCAGCCAACAATACACACTAATGAAGAAAATGGCGCCTGCAAAGGCGTCATTTATTGTGTGTGCAAGGCTGGAAAGTAATCGGGTTTTTCCGTTTTCATTACTTCTCTTTAAAGAGCACATCTGCTATACTGACGTATTGTAAAGTGAGAGTGGTGAAGCATTACGCTGCAGAAGGAGGGCGTGTCATGGACGAAACGACACCGGTTGAACAGCTTTTTGAATTGCTGGATGACCTTACGAAAACGATACAGCAGGAACTGAGTATAACGTATTTGGAAGCGATAGCCGAAGCCGGGGAGGATATCTTTCAGGGGACGGTGGTGCAGCGCATATCTGCAGAAGAAAAAGACCGTTTGGAGCAAAGCCTGGAAGAAAAGATGCCTGAAGCGATGGAGCAGGAGGATATTCGCAAAGCGTTTCAGCTCGCCCTGATTAAAGGAATGAAGCAGTCCGTGCAGCAGCATCACGCTATTACACCGGACGCTGTTGCTATTTTCATGGGTTATTTAGTAGACAAGCTGATGAATGGCCGTAATGAATTTGTTATTGCGGATCCGGCTGTAGGAACAGGTAATCTTTTATCAGCCGTATTAAACCAGCTGTCAGAAAAAAATATCGAGGCGTACGGTTCGGAGGTTGACGAAACGTTAATTAAAATTGCCTATACGCTGGCGAATCTGCAGGAGCATGCTGTTCAGCTGTTCCATCAGGACAGTATCGAACAATTCGGTGCGGCAGATCCGGATGTGGTCATGAGCGATCTTCCGGTCGGCTACTATCCGAAAAATCAAATTGCCGAATTGTACCAGCTCGGAAGCACGGACGGACAATCCTATGTGCATCATTTGCTTGTGGAGGGCATGATGAACCGGCTGAAACCGGGTGGTTTTATGGTGCTTCTCATTCCAAACAACCTGTTTGAAGATGAAAAAGCAGCGGAGCTTCAGGCATATGTAAAAAGACATGCGCATACGCTCGGTCTTCTTCAGCTGCCGGAAACGATGTTTCAGGCCAAAGAAGCATCGAAAAGCATATGGATGCTCCAAAAGAAAAGTCCTGATGTAAAACAGCCGGGGCAGGCGCTATTGGCAGAGCTGCCATCATTCAGCCGCCAGGAAGCGCTCCAGGATATGATGAAGCGGATCAACGACTGGTTTGTGCAAGAAGGGTTTATCAATAAATAAAGAGAGTAATTATTAGGAGTGGAGAACGAATGTCTACCATTATTGCTATTAATGCGGGGAGCTCCTCGCTGAAATTCCAACTGCTGCAAATGCCTGAAGAAACAATTATTACTAAAGGGGTCGTGGAACGGATCGGTCTGGAGACTCCTTTTATTACCGTAGAGGTACAGGGAGAAAAGAAAACAGAATATCCTTCGCTGCAAAACCACGAAGAGGCTGTAAAAGCCCTGTTGGATTCGTTAACAAAGTACAATGTCATTACCGATGTTAATGACATTGAAGGAGTAGGCCACCGGGTAGTTCACGGGGGCGAAGCATTCTCTGATTCTGTATTGATTACAGACCAGGTACTCAGCGAACTGGAAAATGTAAGCGAGCTTGCTCCGCTGCATAACCCAGCTAACATTGTCGGCATTAAAGCGTTTCGTGATATTCTCCCGGATGTTCCATCTGTAGCCGTGTTTGACACAGCGTTTCACCAGTCGATCCCAAAAGAAAAGTATTTATACGGTGTCCCTTATGAGTACTACGAAAAGTACGGTGTGCGTAAATACGGCTTTCACGGAACCTCCCATAAATATGTCAGTCAGCGGATGACAGAGTTAATGGATCGGCCGGAGAATGATCTGAAAATCATTTCCTGCCATATCGGCAACGGTGCCAGCATCACGGCGGTGGACCACGGCGCTTCTGTCGATACGTCGATGGGCTTCACCCCGCTTGCAGGGGTAATGATGGGCACACGTTCCGGCAACATTGATCCGGCCCTGATCCCATATTTAATGGAAAAAACCGGTCAGACAGCTGCAGAAGTTATTGACACCTTAAATAAAAAGAGCGGCCTGCTTGGCGTAAGCGGAGCATCCAGTGATTTCCGCGATGTCGTTCAGCAGGCAGGGGAAGGTAATGAAAGAGCCCAGACAGCGCTTGATATATATTTGACGCGGATGCATAAATATATTGGTACCTATGCGGCCAGTATGAACGGCGTCGATGCAGTTATATTCACTGCCGGTGTAGGGGAAAACAGCGCCCTAGTCCGTGAAAAAGTAATGGAAGGCCTTGAATTTATGGGCATTCAAATTGATAAAGAGAAAAACGGCGAGGCTTCGGGAGAGGCGTTTATTCAGACAGATGACTCCCGTGTGGCTGTCGCAGTGGTCCCTACGGATGAAGAAGTAATGATTGCCCGGGACACAGTCCGGCTCGGCCAGATTCAATAAGTCAGACTCAACTCCTGTTTCGATGAAGCAGGAGTTTTTTACAGAATATATGATATTTCTGCATATATTCTCTGGATAATGGGAAAGAAGGAGTAACAGTACTTTGAAAGGGGACAGATTTATGCAAACAGCCGAAATGCGCTGCAAACTTCCTGTCTCAGCATTAGCGGAGCGCTGCGATCCGCGCATGTTTTCCTTTCACACAACGAAAGAATTAACAGATAGAACTCAGGGAATGATTGGACAAGAGCGTGCAGTGAAAGCTATGGAGATGGGTTTGGAGATTCAGGATGAAAATTATCATATGTTTTTAACCGGAGCAAGCGGGCTTGGGAAAACGACATATGCCCGAAGAAAAGCAAAGCAGGCAGCAGAAAAAAGGCAGGTGCCGGCTGACTGGATTTATACATATTCTTTTGAGGATCCCCGGCGGCCGAGGGTGATGAGCATCCCCGCCGGAATGGCTGAGCCATTTGCTAAAGATATTAAAGAATTGATTGAGGACCTGCAGGAAGAGATTGCTGCGACACTTCGCAGTAAGTCCTTTGAGCGGAAAAAAGTATCTATGGCAGAAAAGCATGAAAAAGTGATTAATGAGCATTGGGAAAAGCTTGAAGAGGAAGCCGCGGCAAAGGGGTTTGCTCTTGAAAAAACAGAAGAAGACATCGTGGCGGTGCCTCTTAAAGAAGACGGTGACCCTCATAGTGACGAAAGCTATAATGAACTTTCAAAAAGCCGGCAGGATTACATCATGGAGGAATCTCAGGCGATTACCAGACAGGTGAACGACTTTTTGAGACAACAGCAGGTGGCGAAGCGTATTTTAAGACGCCAGCTCAGGGAAGCCGACGAGCAGATGGTTCAAGCGTCCATTCAGGGCTTTATATCGACTTTAAAAGATGAATATATCAATGAAGACTTACATAATTTTCTTTCGGATATGGAAAAGGACGTTATTCAGCACTGGCAGGAATTCCTCCCGGCAAAAGAAACCCAGGAAGGGCGTCCGGCCGCATCGAACTTTTCGTTCCGCCGGTATGAAATTAATATTTTGGTGAATAACAGCGGTAATTCGGGGGCGCCTGTCATTTATGAGTCCCATCCGACATACGTCAACCTGTTTGGAAAGGTAGAAATTGGCCGTAATGGAGGTTCGCCGGTGGACTTTTCCCACATCAGAGGCGGCGCTCTTCACCGGGCGAATGGCGGATTCTTAATCCTTCATGCCGCAGAGCTGATGTCGCATCCATTTGCATGGAAAGCATTAAAAAGAGCCATGCGGCTTGGCTATATCCGGCTCGAGACGCCTTATGAGGACTCTGATATATTTGCCAGTACTTACCTTGAGCCCGAGCCCGTGCCTTTTCAGGCGAAAGTGCTTCTTGTCGGTACGAATGCTTTATACCAGAAGCTGCAAAAAGAAGATGAAACCTTCCGCAAGCTTTTTAAAGTGAAGGTGGATTTTACTACCACCATGGAGCGGACAAAAGAAAATATATGGCAGTACGCGACTTTTCTGGCCTGCTTTTGTGATAACAAACGGCTGCGTCCTCTGACATCGGAAGCAGTCGCAAGGCTTGTTGATTACAGCACCAGGGAAGCAGGTCACCAGCGTAAGCTTTCCATTAAATTTCACGAAGTGACATCTCTATTGATTGAAGCGAATTATTGGGCGGCGCAGGAACAGTCAGCCATAATTGAACAAGAGCATGTGCACGCTGCCTTAAAAGAAACGAATTACCGTTCGGCTCAGCCGGAAGCAGCCATTCATGAAGCAATTGAAGACAGAACAATCAATATTGCAACGAACGGAGAAAAAATTGGCCAGATTAATGCGCTGGTGGTAGCCCACACAGGAGATTATTCATTTGGTTATCCGACCCGTGTCACGGCGCGTACATATGCCGGCAGCGGCGGTATCGTTAATATCGACAGGGAATCGCAGCTTACCGGAGCCTTTCATACGAAGGGCCTTCATACACTGACAAGCTATCTGCAGGCGGAATTTGCAAGTGACCGGCCTCTCCCGCTTGCGGCAAGCATCACCTTCGAACAATCCTATCATTTAGTGGACGGGGACAGCGCTTCAAGCACAGAACTGTACGCGCTCCTTTCTTCTCTGGCAGAGGTACCGCTCCGTCAGGACATTGCTGTAACCGGGGCGGTCAATCAGTTTGGTGATGTGCAGGCGATTGGAGAAGTGAACGAAAAAATTGAAGGCTTTTATTATGTATGCAAGAAACAGGGCCTCACAAAAACCCAGGGGGTAATTATACCGACGCAGAACATTAAGCATTTGATGCTTCGAAACGAAATCAGGCGGTCCGTGGAAGCAGGTGATTTCCATATCTGGGCGGTGGATACTGTAAAGGAAGGCATGGAAATACTTATGAGTGAACATGCCGGTGAAGTAGGAGAAAATGGATTTTACGCTTCTAATACTGTTTACGGTAATGTGCAGCAGCGGTTAATGGAAATGGTAGAAAAACATCAGGAATAAATGCAGCAGAGAGGCCCGGGCAGGCGTCTCTGCTTATTTGTGTATGCCTCCGCCTGCTTAGCAGAAACATTCAACACTGATTATGATTCGTGCATGCACATACACCGAAATGCATGATATTGGGCAGATAACGCATAAAATATCAAAAAAATAAATTTTTATACTAAAAAATTGTATTTTCCGGTTGCAAATTCTTTGCGGGCTTGTTAAAGTAATGAAAGAAGTTGAATACAGTAATCATAAACAAAGGCGCTGGTCCTTTTAATTTTTTCAAAACGATGTATAAAAATAATTAATCAAGTATGAATATTCAATTATAATCTGGAGGGAAATAAGAATGGCAGACAAAAAAGTAGTTCTCGCTTATTCAGGCGGGTTGGACACATCAGTAGCAATCAAGTGGTTGAGCAGTCAAGGGTACGAAGTGGTAGCAGTAGGACTTGACGTAGGTGAAGGAAAAGATTTGGAGTTTGTAAAAAATAAAGCACTGGAAGTAGGGGCGGTACAGTCATATACGGTAGATGCAAAGAAAGAATTTGCCGAGGATTTCGTACTTCCGGCCCTTCAGGCACATACGATGTATGAACAAAAATATCCGCTCGTGTCTGCGTTGTCACGGCCGTTGATTTCAAAGAAGCTTGTGGAAATTGCTGAGCAGACAAATGCTGATGCCGTAGCGCATGGCTGCACGGGTAAAGGAAACGACCAGGTAAGATTTGAAGTAAGCATTCAGGCTCTTAATCCGGATCTTGAAGTACTCGCCCCGGTCCGGGAGTGGGGATGGTCGAGAGATGAAGAAATTGCTTATGCGAAAGAAAATGATGTTCCTGTTCCGGTAAACCTCGATAATCCATATTCTGTTGACCAGAACCTCTGGGGCAGAAGCAACGAATGCGGTGTTCTTGAAGACCCGTGGGCTACACCGCCGGAAGGCGCGTATGATCTGACGAACCCGCTCGAAAAAACACCGGACGAAGCAGATATCGTCGAAATTGAATTCAAGCAGGGCAAGCCGGTGGCACTTAACGGCCAGGCCTATGAACTGCAGGATTTGATTTTGGAGTTAAACGACGTTGCCGGTAAGCACGGTGTGGGCAGAATTGATCACGTGGAAAACAGAATGGTTGGAATTAAATCAAGAGAAATTTACGAGTGCCCGGCAGCTATGACGCTGATTCAGGCGCACAAAGAGCTTGAAGATCTGACGCTTTCCAAAGAAGTAGCACACTTTAAGCCGGTTATTGAGAAAAAATTGAGTGAAGTGATTTATGAAGGACTGTGGTTCTCCCAGGTACGGCCGGCTCTTGAAGCGTTTTTGAAAGAAACACAGACTAATGTGACAGGTATTGTACGGGTGAAATTATTTAAAGGCCATGCTATCATTGAAGGAAGAAAATCAGACTACTCCTTGTACAATGAAAATCTGGCTACCTACTCAACACACGACGAATTTGATCATAATGCAGCTGTCGGATTCATTCAGCTGTGGGGTCTGCCTACCAAAGTACAAAGTGCAGTTAACAAGAAAGGTGTTAATGTATGACCAAACTGTGGGGCGGGCGCTTTACAAAACAAGCGGAAGAATGGGTGGATGCCTTCGGGGCATCCATTCCTTTTGACCAAAAACTGGTGGAAGAAGACATCCAGGGAAGTATTGCGCACGTACATATGCTGAAAAATCAGGAAATTATCACTGAAGAAGAAGCCTCCGAAATCCACCGCGGCTTGAAAGCGGTACTTACCAAAGCAAAAAATGGAGAACTGGAGTATTCGGTGCAAAATGAAGATATTCACTTAAATATCGAGAAGTTTTTAATTGATGAAATCGGTCCGGTAGGGGGCAAACTCCATACAGGACGGAGCCGGAACGACCAGGTGGCCACAGATGTTCATCTGTATGTGCGAAATCATACATACACCGTTATGAATTCCATCCGGGCTCTGCAGCAGGCACTGCTCCTGCAGGCAGAGGAGCATGTGGAGACCATTATTCCCGGCTACACTCATTTGCAGCGGGCCCAGCCTATATCCTTCGGCCATCACATGATGGCTTATTTCTGGATGCTTGAGCGGGACTACGGGCGCTTTGAGGACAGCTTAAAACGCACGAACATTTCTCCTCTTGGGGCGGGGGCCCTCGCCGGTACCACGTTCCCTATCGACCGCAGGCAGACTGCAGAAGAACTCGGCTTTGACGATATTTACCAGAACAGCCTGGACGCAGTAAGCGACAGAGATTTTGCCCTGGAATTTATGAGTGCGGCCTCTACGGTCATGATGCATTTATCAAGATTGGCCGAAGAAATGATTTTCTGGTCAAGCCAGGAATTCCAGTTTATTGAGCTCGATGATTCCTTTGCGACAGGAAGCAGTATTATGCCTCAGAAGAAAAATCCGGACATGGCAGAGCTTATTCGTGGGAAAACCGGGAGAGTATACGGTAACCTGATGGGTCTGTATACGCTTTTGAAGGGGCTGCCGCTTGCGTATAACAAAGATATGCAGGAGGACAAAGAAGGACTGTTTGATACCGTGCGGACGCTTGAAGGATCTCTGGACATTTTTGCGGGAATGGTGGAAACAATGGAAGTCCATACGGAACAAATGGCGGAAACAACCAGCAAAGACTTTTCCAATGCGACAGAACTGGCGGATTATCTTGCTGTTAAAGGAGTTCCGTTCCGGGAAGCCCATGAGATTGTCGGCAAGTTAGTACTCGACTGCATTCAGAACAACAAGTATCTTATGGATCTTTCCATGCAGGAATTTAAAGAAGCTAATGAAGCATTTGAAGAAGACATTTATGATGTTTTAAAGCCAGAAACTGTCGTGAGCCGCAGAAACAGTGAAGGCGGCACCGGCTTTGAACAGGTGCGTGCTGCAATCGCACAGGGCAAAAAAATAATAAACCAAGCGTAATAAGCACTGCTTCTGCCCCGTCCAGAGTGACCCTCCGGACGGGGCTTTTTTGGGCGCGGAAGGGCCTGCCGCCTGCAACACCAATAGAAAGCCCCGCATCCTTAAGGATACGGGGGACTTTACCGGTTCTTATTTACGTACAATTAAGACGTCACATTTTGCGTGGCGGGCAATGGCTTCAGAGACGCTGCCGATAAACACACGTTCAACAGCATTCAGGCCTGTAGCCCCGGTGATGATTAAATCTGCTTCATAGTTTTTGGCCAGCTCACGCGGGATCTTTGTTTTTGGAGAACCGAACTCCAACGAGGAGACGACGTCAGGGACTCCTGCATTTTTTGCTTCTGCTGTGTAGTTCTCGAGCAGTTCGTTGCCATATTCTTCTGCTCGTGCAATAATAGTACGGTCATACCGTTCCATTGTAGCGAATGTTCTTGTGTCAATAACATGAGAGATGATTAGTTTCGCCTGCTGCTCCTGTGCGATCTCAACAGATTTTTTGAACGCTGTTCTGGATTCATCTGAGCCGTCGACGGCAACAATAATAACTTCGTATCTACTCAATGCCATCCTCCCCTTCTGTCGTAGGATTTCTCTTTCCTATAGATATTTTTCCCTATTTTTTTAATTTAAAACGATTGTGTGTAGGTAAAAGGATGTGCCGGAGAAACAAGTGAAAAATGTTCAAATAATTTTCACTATTAAATGACTAATGGATGATATAAAGGCGGGTGAATAACGATGAGGCATGCGTTAATTACAGCAGGCACCAAAGGCCTCGGCCGAAAAGTTTCTGAAGCTTTAAAAGAAAAAGGATATACATTGACTATTACTTACCGAAAAAAAGACGAAGCCTATTACAGGATGAAAAAGCAGTGGGAAGAAGAAAGCAGCCGTGTTCAGTTTGTTCAGGGAGATATGGTGTCCAAGCAGGATGTTGAGCGGATGGTGGAGGAGGCTTATGCAGCCTTTGGCCGTCTCGATATTGTCGTGAATAACGCCGGCCCCTACATATTCGAGAAAAAAAAGCTGGCAGATTACTCTGATGAAGAATGGCACCGGATGATTGATGGTAATTTAAGCGCTGCCTTTCATTTGGCAAGAAAGGCAATACCTATTATGCGACATCAGCAGTTCGGGCGTTTCGTCACCTATGGTTTCCAAAACGCCCCAACAGCCCCGGGGTGGATTTATCGTTCAGCCTACGCTGCAGCGAAAAGCGGCCTGGTCTCGCTGACAAAATCAATATCAATTGAAGAAGCTTCTCATGGCATTACCGCAAATATGGTATGCCCGGGTGTAGTGACCGGGGATTTTAAGGAAGCAGATATTCATGAAGGCAGAGAGGTGACCGACGACTCCATTCCTGTAGGAAGGCCGGCAACCGGCGGTGATATTGCTAGAACTATTTTGTTTTTAACGGATGACGATGCAGATATGATTACAGGTTCTGTAATTGAAGTAACCGGCGGTGTGGATGTGCTTCATAAACGCAGGTAGATGGAAGGCAGTTTAAGTTAGCTCTGTAAAAGGTATAGTTACCCGGAAACAGTTTTTGATTGCGGAGGAGGATATACATGAAAGTATCTTATCATGGTCACTCAGTAGTAAAGATTGAGACGAACGGCAAAACGATCCTGATTGATCCATTTATTACAGACAACCCACAAACTGATTTAAATGCGGACGAAGTAAAAGCAGATGCTATTCTGCTGACTCACGGGCACTTTGATCACGTTGGCGACACCGTGGATATCGCTAAACGCAATAACGCGCTTGTTGTGGCACCGTTTGAGCTTGCACAGTACCTTGGCTGGCAGGGCGTAGAAACACACCCAATGCACATTGGCGGCGGTTATACGTTTGATTTCGGTCACGTGCAGTTCACACAGGCGTTTCACGGTTCCGGCTACTTCCTTGAAGAAGAGCAAAAGATAATTTATACCGGTATGCCAGGAGGAATTATCTTCGAAGCAGATGGCAAAAAAGTATATCACATGGGTGATACCGGCTTGTTCTCTGATATTAAGCTTATCGCTGAAAGAAACAAGATTGACCTTTTGTTCGTTCCTATCGGTGATAACTTCACGATGGGGCCAAGGGATGCCAAAACCGCCGCGGAATGGGTGAACGCGGATTACACCGTTCCTGTTCACTATAATACGTTCCCTCCTATAGAACAGGATCCGCAGCAGTTTGTGGACTCGCTTTCACCGTTGAAGGGAAAGGCGCTGAAAGCAGGCGAATCCGTCGAACTGTAACAATTAAAAAAACCGTTCAGTCATTAAAACAGACTGAGCGGTTTTTTTTAATGCAATTGACGACAGGCAGTTGAAGGGAGGGTTCTTGAACCGTATAATGTAATAGTACAGATGATATAACAGAAGTAATACAGTTAGAAATTTACGCAGACAGAACGCCCCCGGTAAATGCGTAAATAAAAAGGAAGGTACTGTGCCTATGGCGACCAAACATGAACAAATATTAAACTACATACTTGCCCTGGATGTAGGAGAAAAAATTTCGGTCCGTGGAATTGCAAAGAATTTAGAGGTAAGTGAAGGGACAGCTTACCGGGCGATCAAAGAAGCGGAAAACCAGGGGATTGTCAGTACGATCGAACGAGTCGGCACGATACGTATCGAAAAAAAGCAAAAAGAAAATTTTGAGCGCTTGACGTATGCTGAAGTAGTCAATATTATCGACGGTCAGGTGCTCGGGGGCAGGAACGGCCTGCATAAAACCCTGAACCGTTTCGTTATCGGGGCCATGAAGCTCGAAGCGATGATGCGCTACGTGGAGCCCGGGAATCTTCTGATTGTCGGTAACCGCTATCAGGTGCATAAGCTTGCGCTTGAAGCCGGAGCGGCTGTTTTAATCACCGGTGGATTTGACACAAATGAACATGTTATTTCTCTGGCGGATGAACTGGGGCTGCCGGTAATTACAACGACGTACGACACGTTTACGGTAGCCTCCATGATTAACCGGGCGATCTATGACCAGTTGATTAAAAAGGAAATCGTGGTAGTAAACGATATTTTAATTCCACTTCAGGACACCTATTTTATGACAGTGGATAACACTGTGGAAAAATGGCACGAAATGAACCAGAAAACAGGCCACAGCAGATACCCGGTGATCAGTGAAGACATGAAAATCCAGGGGATGGTGGCAGCGAAGGACGTCCTGGGGGCTTCTGTGCAGACCCCTATTGAAAAAGTAATGACGAAGTCTCCGATTACGGTGAGTGAACGAACGTCTGTAGCTTCGGTAGCCCACACGATGGTGTGGGAGGGAATCGAACTGCTCCCAGTGATGGACGATGCGAAAAAGCTGCTTGGAGTCATCAGCCGGCAGGACGTATTAAAAGCACTGCAGATGGTGCAGCGCCAGCCGCACGTTGGGGAAACCATCGAAGATACGGTGACAAGCCGTTTTCGGGAGGCCCATCCCGGGTCAGGCTTTATGTTTGAATGCGATGTTACCCCGCAGATGACTAATGCGCTTGGGACAGTGGCAAATGGAGTTATTATGTCTCTTGTTACAGAAACCGGCCGGCGCCTGCTGAGAGAATACAAAAAGGGTGACATGGTTGTAGAAAATGTAACACTTTACTTTATCCGCCCGGTACAGATTGAAAGTAAAATTGATTTGAACGGAAAAATTCTTGAAGTGGGAAGAAAACACGGAAAAGTGGATGTAGAACTGTACTACGAAGGTGCAATCGTCGGTAAGGCGATGATGATGGTACAGCTGCTCGACCGCTGATCAATGGAGGAAAGATAATGCAGATGTTTCAGGCAATCATACAAACGATAGAACAATACAGCAAAATCATGATTTACCGGCACGAACGTCCGGATCCGGATGCTCTCGGTTCTCAGGCTGGATTGGCGGCATGGATTAGAAAACAGTTTCCAGACAAGCAGGTGGGTACTACAGGTGAAAATGAACCCTCTCTTTCGTTTTTAACGACGATGGATGAACATTCGTTTGAAGTGGACGCCGAAACCCTGGTTATCGTGTGTGACACTGCCAATATGGCAAGAATCGACGGTGCAGGCTGGGATCAGGGAGCGGCGGTTATAAAAATCGACCATCATCCAAACGAAGATCCATACGGCGAGCCGATGTGGGTAGATACGAAAAAAAGCTCCACTTGCGAAA
Organism: Marinococcus sp. LNHM4E3-1; assembly: GCF_056034405.1. Lineage (NCBI taxonomy): Bacteria > Bacillati > Bacillota > Bacilli > Caryophanales > Bacillaceae > Marinococcus > Marinococcus sp. LNHM4E3-1. The sequence continues at coordinate 27,667 of NZ_JBQLID010000006.1, forward strand.
TGATTACTGAGCTGGTGCTGTATGCCCAAAAGTCTTACGGTTGGACAATCCCAAATGAAACTGCCCGCCTGTGCTATGCTGGGATTATCGGAGATACCGGACGTTTCCAGTTCAGTAACACCACGCCGAACACGATGCACATGGCAGCTGAACTGCTTGCATTTGATTTTGACCCGGGAGCAATCTATGCCGAAATGTATAAAAATCCCGAGAGTCTGGTGCGCCTGCGCGGAGAAGTGCTTCAAAACTTTACGCTTACCGAAGACGGAGCAGCCTACATGTACTTAACCCGGGAGCTGCTCGGAAAATACAATGTAACCATTAATGAATCTTCAGCGGTAATTAACTCGTTTGCTGATACAGAAGGAGTCATTGCATGGGTATTTTTTGTAGAAGAAGAGCAGGGTTCATACCGTGTGCGTTTTCGTTCGCGCGGGCCGGTGATCAATCAGCTGGCTGTTAAATACCGTGGAGGCGGCCATACAATGGCTGCAGGAGCGCAAGCAGAGAACAGGAAAGAAACGGAAGATATTATACAGGAGCTTGAAAATATCTGCCGAAATTGGAAGCGGCGGTAAGAACGTTCATCACAGACCAGGCCGAAGGGAGGTGGAGGCGCATGTCACTGCACGCATATTCGGAATACAGCATTTTACAAAGTACTATCCGGCTTGAAAACCTTGTCCGCAAAGCAAAAGAGTACAATTGGCCGGCGGCAGCGGTTACTGACCGGGACACGATGCACGGGGCAGTGGCTTTTTACCGTCTCTGCCGGCAGTACCAGGTGAAGGGTCTCCCAGGGATTGAATTGTGGGTCCAGGGAGACACTAAAGAGGACGAAGAATTTCCGGTGGTTGCGCTGCCGCAGGATAACCAGGGATACGGGCAGCTCATGCGGTGGGCCGGGGACAAGCAGCAGGACAGAAAGGTAACATGGAAACAACTGGCAGAGTCTGCCGGTTGTCTTTTTATCCTGCCGCTTGAAAACAGTGAGCCCGGTACCTTTAAGAATCGCAAAGACGAGTTACATGCGTTTTTTGAAAAATGGAGCAGACGGTTCGGGGCTGATGTTCTTTGGCTTGAAGCACCGCGGGCTGGAGAAGAAATAGAATGGAGAAGGGCTGCAGAGCAATTCGGGCTCCCAATGGCAGCGTCTCCATTAATCAATATGCAGACAACCGAAGAGGAGCGGGCCTACAAGCTGCTGCATGCAGTGAAGAAAGGCAGTGTCTGGAAAGATACCGTGATAGAACAGAGACCTTTCTCGCTCGAAATGTGGCAGCAGGAAGCATCCGTTATGTATGAAGCTGAACATATCAGTAACTGGAAGCGGGCAGCTGATAAATGCCACGTAGATATTTCATTAGGGGAAACGCACCTTCCGGTATTTCCAGCTCCGCGCGGGCAGTCTGCCGGCCTGTATTTAAAAAAACTTGCAGAAAAAGGAATGCAAAAGCGTTATAATGCAGTCTCAGAACAAATGAGAGAGCGTTTGAAGCATGAACTGGATGTCATTATCGATGCCGGCTTCGCTGATTATTTTTTAATTGTGCAGGATTTTGTTGCTTTTGCCAAAAAGCAGGGAATGTATGTAGGACCGGGAAGAGGGTCGGCAGCGGGGTCGCTCGTTTCCTACCTTATCGGTATTACGGATGTGGATCCCCTGCAGTACGATCTTCTTTTTGAGCGGTTTTTAAACCCGGAACGTGCGGCGCTTCCGGACATAGATATTGACTTTCCGGATCACCGGCGGGAAGAGGTGCTGCATTATTTAAGGAATAAATACGGGGACAGCCATGTGGCTCAGATCGTTACATTCAATACGTTCGGGGCGCGGGCGGCAATAAGGGATGCGGGAAGGGTGCTCGAAATTCCTCAGGGGCTCATTAACCGGACGGCTGGTATGTTTTCAAGCGCCGATTCCATTGCCGGAAAAATTGCCAGTGACAAACAGCTGCAGCAGTGGCAGCAGAACGAACCAAAAGTTGACTCCCTCCTTCGGGCGGCTTCCTTTTTGGAAGGGCTGCCGCGTCAGACATCTATTCACGCCGCTGGCATCGTGTTAAGCAGCGAACAGCTGGAAGCCTACACTCCCTTAATGGAGAGAAACGGATCGCTGCTGTTAACGCAGTACCCGATGGAGGACCTTGAAGCTCTCGGACTTGTGAAAATCGACCTGCTGGGGCTCCGGAATTTAACGCTGCTTGAATATATGACCGAGGCTGTTCAAAAGATAGAGAAGAATTTTCAGTTAAGACGCATACCTATGGATGATGAAAAAACGTATCAACTGCTGAGCGGGGGGAAAACTAACGGAATATTTCAGCTTGAATCGGCAGGGATGAAATCTGCTCTGCAGCAGATCAGGCCCGACCGTTTCGAGGATATTGCCGCAGTGAGTGCTCTTTATCGTCCGGGCCCGATGGCTCAGATCCCGTTGTATGCAGAGCGCAAGCATGGAATAAAAGAAATGCCTGAGCTCCCTGAACATATTGAAGATATTGCAGGGTCTACATATGGCATTATCGTATACCAGGAGCAGATTATGCAGATTGCGGTGCAAGTGGCAGGGTATACAATGGGGGAAGCGGACTCCTTCCGGAGGGCTATCAGCAAAAAAAACGCTGTTGAAATGAAAAAAGAAGAAAAACGGTTTCTCGAAAAAGCAGCAGCTTCAGGAGTGCCGAAAACGGAAGCAGAAACAATATTCAGCTGGATTGAACAGTTTGCCAATTACGGCTTCAATAAAAGCCACGCAGTGGCCTACAGCGTTATTTCCTATCAGCTGGCTTATATTAAAGCCCATTATCCGGCCGTGTTTTTCTCTTCATTAATGACAAGTCATGTGCGAAGTGAAGAAAAATTCCTGGAATATCAGCGGGAAGCAAAAGAGCTTGGTATTAGGCTGCTTCCGCCTTCAATCAATCAAAGCGGCTATGGGTTTCGTATTGAGGAAGGAAATCTTCGTTTTGGCTTGAATATCATTAAACAGGCAGGTAAAAACAATATCCAGATGATTTTAAATGAAAGAAAAAGCGGTGGAAGTTTTGAATACTGGCTTGATTTTCTTCACCGCGTGGATACAAGAGCGATTGGCCGTCAGGGGTTTGTGTATCTTATTCAGGCTGGCGTGTTTGATGAATTTGGTGTTGAACGGTCGACGCTGCTCGCTTCGCTTGACCGTTCCCTGCGGATGATCGAGGGAGAACAGGAATTCCAGGAGTTTGGCACAGAGCTGGCCCCGAGAATGCGCTGGATTGAAGCTGAGCCCCTTACCCGCGAAGAAAAGCTTGAGATGGAAAAAGAAGCCTCCGGATACTACTTAAGCGGCCATCCGCTGGATGCCTACAATGAACTTTTTGCTGCCTTCCGGTTATGGGACCTTGGAAGCTCGCTTCCAGCGGATAATCAGCTGCGCTGGGCCGGCGGGTTCGTGCGGACCGTAAAAACCGTGCGAACGAAAAATGGACAGTCCATGTGCTTTCTGACGATGGATGATGGCTCCGGGGAGCTTGAAGTGGTCGTATTTCCGAACGTCTACCGGAATGTAAAATCACTGCTGACAGAAAAATCGATCCTTCTGATTCAGGGGCGCACCGATAAACAGGCCCGCACCAGCAAACTGATTGCAGAGGACTGTCTTTCCCTGCAGGAGCTTGAAAAACAGTCGGAGAATACGCTGTTTGTTAAACTGCCGGCAGAAAGCGGGGAACAGGCGCTGAGCCGGATTAAGCACATACTGCGGCAGTCGCCCGGGGCTGTACCTGTCATCGTCTATGATGAGCAGCAGGAGCGCACCATTCAGCTCGGAAACAGCTTGAAAACAAACGCCGGGGAAGCATGCCTGCGCGAACTTGAAAAGGTTGTTTCAAAAGACTCCATTATTTTAAAACCAAATAAAGATGCCGCTGACTGATTATTCTGTTATAATAGGTAACGTTTATAATTAAAATGAATGAAACACTTGATGTGCTTCTAAAAGCACAGGGTTATAATTAAAATATAAAATATGCTGAAGGAGAGTGGCACCATGCCGACAACCCGCGAGGAAGCACTACATATTCATAAACAGAACCAGGGAAAACTGGAGACGGTCTCGAAAGTACCAGTAAGAAATGGAAGAGATTTAAGTCTGGCCTATTCTCCAGGTGTAGCCGAGCCGTGCAAAGAAATTTTTGATGATAAACAAAAGGTATTTGAATATACAATGAAAGGAAACATGGTAGCGGTTGTATCCGACGGCTCTGCCGTGCTTGGGCTGGGTAATATCGGCCCGGAAGCGTCTCTGCCTGTTATGGAAGGAAAGGCGGTTCTGTTTAAATCCTTTGCGGGTGTGGATGCTTTTCCGATCTGCCTCGAAACAAATGATGTCGACAAAATTGTAGAAACGGTAAAATTAATGCAGCCGACTTTTGGCGGCGTGAATCTTGAAGATATCGCCGCTCCTAACTGCTTTGTCATTGAAGAACGGCTGAAAAAAGAAACGAATATTCCTGTTTTTCATGACGATCAGCACGGCACAGCAATCGTCACTGTAGCCGGGTTAATCAACGCCCTGAAACTCAACAAAAAGCATATGTCTGAAATCCGCGTAGTTATTAACGGGGCAGGTTCAGCCGGCATTGCTATTATTAAACTTCTGCGCCGCTTTGGAGTGAAAGACGTAATTTTATGCGACTCCAAGGGAGCGATTTACGAAGGTCGTCCGGAAGGCATGAATGACATGAAAGCGGAAGTCGCAAAAGTAACGAACAATGAAAATGTTTCCGGGGGATTAAAAGAGGTTGTACAGAATACGGATGTATTTATTGGTGTTTCTGTGGCGGGAGTATTATCGAAGGAAATGGTAGAGTCCATGAATGATGACCCTATCATCTTTGCGATGGCTAATCCGGACCCTGAAATCACTCCGGACGATGCCAAGGAAGCCGGAGCGAAAGTAATTGGCACAGGCCGCTCCGATTTTCCGAACCAGGTAAACAACGTGCTTGCGTTTCCGGGTATTTTCCGGGGTGCCCTTGATGTAAACGCGACCCACATTAACGAGGACATGAAAAAAGCAGCTGTATATGCTATTGCAGAGCTGATTACCGAAGATGAGCTGAACGAAGATTATGTTATTCCAAATCCTTTTGACCCGAGAGTCGCTCCAGAAGTAGCAGCAGCAGTAGCGAAAACAGCGATGGAAACGGGTGTGGCGCGAAAAAATGCTGATCCGGAAAAAATCAAGGAAAAAACAAGAGCTCTTTCTGATATCGAAGAATAGTAAAGACCTATACTCTTAGCCATTGAAGATGTCTGGCTTTTCCTATATATTAGAGCCTGTATGTGATAGACTATGTGGGAGACTAATAGCAGGAGCGATCGCTGACAAAACGGTCGCTCCTGATGTACGTCTGCAAATAAAACAACAGCGCTGCGTTATGTACACCCGCTGAACGGTGAATTGCATTCCGGGACGCTGCAGTCTGCTTGCGTTTTTATTATTTGCGGAGCAGCCAAGCATTAAATATGAAGAAGGTGTCTTTATGATGATCAAAGATTTATTCAGCAAAAGGCGGAAATATGCTTCAATGCCGGCTGAACGGGAACAGCCGAAAACAATGAATGAAGGCGTTATGACAAAGTGCCCTAAATGTAAAACAATTGTGTATACGAAGGAATTAATGAAGCATGCCAATGTCTGTATGCACTGTGGTCATCATATGCCGATGACTCCTTCCGAACGGATCGATTTGATCCTCGATACAGATTCCTTCCGGGAATTAAACCCTCATATGGTTTCGGCAGATCCTCTGGAGTTTCCGGAATACAAAGAAAAGCTTGAAAAGGATCAGAAAAAGACTGGTCATAAAGAAGCTGTCGTCACAGGTGAAGGGACGATCGGAGGCACCCCGGTGGTTCTTGGTGTCATGGACCCGGCGTTCCGGATGGGGAGCATGGGGTCGGTAGTCGGAGAGAAAATCGCACGGGCAATCGAACGGGCGCTTGACCTCCATGCACCCTTTATTCTGTTTTCAGCTTCAGGCGGAGCCCGTATGCAGGAAGGGATTCTCAGTCTCATGCAAATGGCCAAGACGAGTGCAGCGCTGAAAAAAATGGATGAAGCAGGGCTTTTATTTGTATCAGTTATGACTCACCCTACTACCGGCGGCGTTTCCGCAAGCTTTGCCTCTCTCGGAGATTACAATTTTGCCGAGCCGGAAGCATTGATAGGCTTTGCCGGAAGAAGAATAATTGAACAGACAATACGCCAGGAGCTTCCCGAAGACTTTCAGACAGCGGAATTTTTGCTTAAACACGGACAGCTCGACAAGGTACTGCATAGGCAGGACATGAAAAATGTTTTGTCCGCAATCGTGCAGATGCATACGTGAAGGGAGTAAGTGACAATGGAAAATCATCTTCCTTTTGAAAAACCAATCATGGAGCTTCGGAACAAAATCGATGAATTAAAAAGCTTCACAGATGAGAAGGACATTGATTTAAGCGGAGAGATAGAAAAACTGGAACAGCGGCTGGAGCAGCTCGAAGCAGAAGTATATAATAATTTAAAGCCGTGGCAGCGGGTGCAGATCGCGAGGCACCCGGAGCGGCCCACCACGCTGGATTATATCGACAGTTTGTTTGAACAATTCATTGAACTGCACGGCGATCGGCTTTTTGGCGATGACGAAGCGATTGTCGGAGGCATTGCCTTTTTTGAAGGAAGCCCGGTAACTGTTATTGGACATCAGCGTGGACGGGATACGAAGGAAAATGTGCGCCGGAATTTCGGTATGCCGCATCCGGAAGGGTACCGCAAAGCGCTTCGTCTTATGAAGCAGGCCGAAAAGTTCAACCGGCCGGTGATCTGCTTCGTTGATACGAAGGGCGCTTATCCCGGAAAAGCAGCGGAAGAGCGGGGCCAAAGTGAAGCTATTGCGCGTAACCTGATGGAAATGGCCGGGCTGAAAGTGCCGGTAATTAGTGTTGTTATCGGAGAAGGCGGCAGCGGAGGCGGTCTAGCGCTTGGAGTAGCGAATCATGTACATATGTTCGAAAATTCATGGTATTCGACGATTTCTCCAGAAGGGGCTTCCTCTATTCTATGGAAGGATGCTTCATATGCAAGGGAAGCTGCTGAAGCTATGCGTATCACAGCCGGAGATCTGAAGGAATTTGGAGTAATTGATGAGATTGTGAAGGAACCCCGGGGAGGGGCCCATCATGATCCGAAAGAACAGATGGCTATTCTGCGAAAAACGCTTCAGCAGTCTTTGAAGGATCTGCTCGTATTAACGCCGAATGAATTAATAGAATCAAGGTATGAAAAATTTAAGCAGATGGGTACGTTTGAAGAAAGTGATTTTTAGGAAAGCGCCGGGTGGCGCTTTTTTTATGAAATCGAACGGGCCCTTGTTGTTCAGCTGATATTGAAAAAGCCGTACCGGGGACTGTCACAGAGGCCCCCTGTTAGTGCGGCTTTTTGATTAAAGCGGTTTTTTTAAATACAATTACTTTTGTGTCATCGGGTCTATAACGGGTATAATGATAAACAGGAATGCAAAGGGAAGGAGTTATGGAATGAAACGGATTGGAGTACTAACTAGTGGAGGAGATTCTCCGGGAATGAATGCAGCCATACGTGCTGTTGTTCGGAAGGCGATTTATCACGATCTTGAGGTTTACGGGGTTCAGTACGGTTATGCCGGGCTGATCGAAGGCGATATCAAAAAAATGGAGCTTGGCGACGTTGGGGATATTATCCACCGCGGCGGAACGAAATTGTATACCGCCCGCTGTGAAGAGTTCCGTACACCCGAAGGACGCCAGAAGGCAGTGGATCAGCTGAATGCAAGAGGCATTGAAGCATTGGTCGTCATAGGCGGTGACGGTTCCTTCCGCGGTGCTGAAAAATTGACCGAGCTTGGCTATCCGACGATTGGCGTGCCGGGCACAATCGATAATGACATTCCGGGAACGGATTACACAATCGGCTTTGATACGGCGCTGAACACAGTCATCGACGCTATTGATAAAATCCGTGATACCGCCACTTCACATGAGCGTACATACGTTATTGAAGTAATGGGCAGAGATGCCGGTGACCTCGCACTCTGGTCCGGGCTCGCCGACGGCGCAGAGACGATTCTTATTCCAGAAGAAGAGTATGACATGGATCAGGTAGTAAGCCGTCTCCGCCGTGGTCACGCGAGGGGCAAAAAACACAGTATCATCATTATCGCTGAAGGCGTGGGGAGCGGAACAGAATTCGGCCAAAAAATTCAGGAAACGACGAATCTTGAAACGAGGGTGACCGTGCTCGGCCATATCCAGCGCGGAGGCTCGCCAACCGGATTTGATCGTGTGCTCGCAAGCCGTCTGGGAGCAAGGGCCGTGGAGCTTCTTTTAAACGGTAAAGAAGGACGGATGGTCGGCATTGAAAAAAATGAGATTGTTGATAAATCCATTCCGGAGGTGCTTAGGCAAAAGCATCAGGTAGACTCCGGCATGTATAAATTGTCACAGGAACTGTCGATTTAATTCCGGGGTCAACGCAGTGTCACGGATGAAAAGTTTCTATGGTACAATGAACTAGGATTTTAGAGAGAGAACAGGAGGAAAATCATGCGAAAAACAAAAATTGTATGTACGATAGGACCGGCAAGTGAAGCGCCGGAAACGCTGGAGAAATTAATTGAAAACGGCATGAATGTAGCGAGACTCAACTTTTCCCACGGGGACTTTGATGAGCATCAGGCCCGGATTGACAGCATACGTGAAGTTTCTGCCCGCCTGAAAAAAAACGTTGCTATTCTGCTGGACACCAAGGGTCCGGAAGTGCGGACTCATACGATGGAAGGCGGCGCTATTCAGCTTGAAAAAGGACAGCCGCTGATCATCAGCACAGAAGAAGTCGTAGGGACAAAAGAAAAAATCTCTGTCACCCACGATGGCCTTACTGATGATATGGAGGTCGGCAAAAAAATTCTTCTTGATGATGGACTGATTGAGCTTGAAGTAACCGGTATCGAAGACAAGGAAGTTCATACGAAAGTACTGAATAACGGCGAACTGAAAAATAAAAAAGGCGTTAACCTTCCAAATGTGAAGGTCAATCTGCCAGGGATCACAGAAAAAGATGCGGATGACATCGAATTCGGAATTAGAAACAACGTAGATTTTATTGCAGCTTCATTTGTGCGCAGGGCTTCTGACGTGCTGGAAATCCGGGAGCTCCTGGAAAAACACGGAGCTGAAGACACGTTTATCGTGCCGAAAATTGAAAACCAGGAAGGCATCGACAACGTCGAGGAAATTCTGGAAGTATCTGACGGCCTGATGGTGGCTCGCGGAGATATGGGAGTTGAAATTCCGCCAGAAGAAGTACCACTCGTACAAAAGCGTCTGATTAAACGCTGCAACTTCCTGGCAAAGCCAGTCATCACAGCTACTCAGATGCTCGATTCCATGCAGCACAACCCGCGTCCAACCCGTGCTGAAGCAAGTGATGTGGCGAATGCCATTTTCGATGGTACAGATGCTATCATGCTTTCCGGGGAAACAGCAGCCGGGGACTATCCAGTGGAATCCGTGGAAACAATGAGCAACATCGCGCTTAGAGCAGAATCCTCCCTGCAGTACCGGAATACGCTTGATGAAAAAACCAAAGAAAGCAAGCCTTCAATTACCAACTCTATCGGGCAGTCCGTTGCCTATACGGCTTATGCATTAAATGCCTCAGCGATTCTGACCGCCACCGAAAGCGGGTATACTGCACGTATTGTTTCAAAATACCGTCCGGAGTCACCGATCATTGCAGTTACAAGTAATGAACGTGTCTATCGCCGGCTCGCTTTAATCTGGGGCGTTCAGGGACTGCTTGGCACAAAATCGAGCACTACCGATGAAATGCTTGATGTCACCGTAAGCAAAGCTCTGTCGGAAGAGCTTGTCAGTCGTGGGGACCTTGTAGTTATCTCTGCCGGAGTACCTGTAGGTGAAACAGGAACGACTAACCTGATGAAGGTCCACGTGATCGGAGAAACAGTGGCAAAAGGACAGGGCATTGGCCGTTACACTGCATCAGGACGAGTAGTGGTTGCAGGCAGTGCAGAAGAGGCAAATGCCAAAATGACAGAGGGCGCGGTGCTCGTCACTCAGGCAACGGATAAAGATATGATGCCTGCTGTGGAAAAAGCGCTGGCTGTGGTGACAGAAGAAGGCGGCTTGACATCCCATGCTGCTGTTGTAGGACTGAATCTGGGTATCCCTGTAGTAGTCGGGGTTGAAGAAGCCAGAAACTTGTTTGAAGATGGCGAAGAAATTACAGTCGACGCTTCAAGAGGCGACATTTACCGCGGACATGCGAGTGTATTGTAAGAGATTCTGAGAACTAACTATAACCCGGTAATGCTGAAACGACGAAGAAATCTGGATAAATTTTTAAATGAAAGGGGGCGGGCAGATGGGTAAATGGTTTTTATTGCTGTTGATTATTGTACCGGCCGCAGAAGTAGGTGTATTAATATTATCCGGCAACACGATCGGCATATGGCCGACAATTGCACTCATTATTGCGACCGGGCTGCTTGGGGCCTGGCTTGCGAAACGGGAAGGCCTGCAGGTGTTCCGTACGCTGCAGATGCAGACGCAGCGGGGGGAGATGCCTGGGGATATTGTTCTGGATGGTGTCTGTATTCTTGTTGGCGGCACGCTGCTGCTCACCCCGGGATTTATCACAGACGCTCTCGGTTTCAGCCTGTTAATTCCGTGGTCGAGAAGAGGAATGAAAGCCGTTTTAAAGAAATGGTTTAAAAAAATGGTGGATAACGGGAATATAAGAGTGATGGGGCGCAGGTGGTAAGCCTGCTCCCGATTGAAACTTCTGAAAACTTTCCGGGCGTACATGACATGAAATTGTCAAATGTGGTAGGATTATTAGGAGCGTTTAATTTGGAAGGATGACCATGCATTGTTATCGCAAGCCTCAGTTTTTTTACTTATACTGCTTGCGGTGGGGATTTTCGCAAAAAACCAGTCATTAATCATAGCTGTCGCTGCTTTAATCGTTATTAAATGGACAGGACTGGGCGATAAAATATTTCCGTTTATGCAGGCAAAAGGCATTGAAATTGCTGTTACTATTTTGACATTTGCGGTTCTGGTTCCCATTGCTACTGGGGACATTGGCTTTCGCCAGCTCGGTGAAGCAGTTCGTTCCTATTATGCATGGATTGCGCTCGCCTCGGGCATACTGGTGGCGCTTATTGCCAAGGGTGGTGTAGAGCTTCTTCAGACAGATCCGCATATCACTACTGCGCTTGTGCTTGGCACCATTTTAGCAGTAGCTCTGTTTAACGGTATTGCCGTCGGGCCTCTTATCGGGGCCGGCATCGCTTATATTGCGATGAGAGCCGTGGAGTGGTTTTCCTCTCTCGGCGGATAGACGGCTGAATAACAGCCGGAGGTATCTCCGGCTGCCATAACAGGGGAAAAGTCATTATTGTATACACAATTGAATGCGCTATACCTCCAAAAAGTTGCAGTGCAATGGGCTTTTATGTCAAAAACAGACCAACCGTTCTGTTTTCGAAGCGTATGTTTTATTAAAAGGAAAATGTAAGCATTTTCTTCTTCAGTACATACGCTATACTTTTTGAATTAAAGGAGAGATTGTGTAATGAGTTCAACTCGTGGTTTAGAAGGCGTTGTAGCTACTACTTCCAGTGTCAGCTCCATTGTTGATGATGTATTGAGATACCAGGGCTATCATATTGATGACCTGACAGAAAATGCCTCTTTTGAAGAAGTTATTTATCTGCTTTGGTACGGGGAGCTTCCAACCAAAGAAGAATATAATAATTTCCGTCAGTCGCTCATGGATAATATGAGTGTACCGGATGAAATTTTTGAATATATGAAACAGTATCCGGTCGATAAAGTGCGTCCTATGGCTGCTCTTCGTACTGCAGTTTCGCAGTTGAGCCTTTACGACAGTGAAGCTGATGACATGAGCGAAGAAGCAAACCAGCGTAAAGCGGTGCGGCTGCAGGCACAAATTCTATCTCTCGTTACAGGTTTTGCAAGAGTTCGAAAAGGAAAAGACCCGATTAAGCCTGATCCTGCACTGAGCTTTTCTGCAAACTTTTTGTATATGCTAAACGGAGAAGCACCAGATGAAACATCGATTAAAGCGTTTAACAAAGCGATGATTCTGCACGCTGACCATGAACTGAATGCATCTACATTTACTGCCCGTGTTTGTGTAGCCACCCTTTCGGATATGTATTCTGGAGTAACAGCGGCTATCGGCGCATTAAAAGGCGAGCTTCACGGCGGCGCCAATGAGCGTGTAATGGGGATGCTGACAGAAATCGGAACCCCGGAAAATGTGGACAGCTATGTGCAGAAGCTTCTTGATAACAAAGAAAAGATTATGGGATTCGGGCACCGGGTATATAAAAATGGCGATCCTCGTGCCAAATACCTGCGCGAGATGTCGCGTCAGCTGACAGAAGTTACCGGTGAATCAAAATGGTATGACATGTCGATGAAAGTTGAAGAAAAAATCGAAAACGAAAAAGGTCTTCTGCCGAACGTGGATTTCTTTTCAGCGTCTGTATATCACAGTCTCGGCATTGACCACGACTTGTTTACACCGATTTTTGCCGTCAGCCGTACGTCCGGATGGATCGCTCATATTCTTGAGCAGTATGAAAATAATCGTTTAATCCGTCCGCGTGCAGAATATGTCGGCCCGGAAAATAAAACGTATGTTTCTCTTGACGAACGGTAAACTGGAACTGAAATTGTGGAAAACGGTGCTTCGTTTTCCTGCTTCCGTTTATTCAGCGTCCCGGGCATGATTTGATGTCCGGGTAAAAAAGAAAAGTTGATCATATTAAAGGAGGATTTATTTTATGTCTAACGGAGAAAAGATTCAAACTAATAATGGTAATTTAACGGTGCCAAACGAACCAATCATCCCTTATATCGAAGGGGACGGCATTGGTCCGGACATCTGGGCTGCAGCAGAGAAAGTATTGGATGCAGCTGTAGAAAAAGCCTATAACGGTGAAAAGAAAATTCACTGGAAAGAAATTCTTGTAGGTCAGAAAGCTTACGATAAAACAGGCGAATGGCTCCCGGAAGAATCCCTGGATGCTATCCGTGAATACTTAATCGCTATTAAAGGCCCGCTCACCACTCCTATCGGTGGAGGCATTCGTTCCTTGAACGTAGCACTTCGCCAGAAGCTTGACCTGTTTACATGCCTGCGTCCGGTACAGCACTTTACAGGCGTACCTTCCCCGGTAAAGCGTCCGGAAGACGTTAACATGGTTATTTTCCGTGAAAACACTGAGGACATTTATGCCGGTATTGAATTCCAGGAAGGCACAGATGAAGTGAAAAAAGTAATCGACTTCCTGCAAAATGAAATGGGCTCCGAAAACATCCGTTTCCCTGAAACATCCGGTATCGGTGTAAAACCTGTTTCCAGAGAAGGCACTGAGCGCCTCGTCCGTGCTTCTATTCAATACGCACTCGATGAAGGCCGTGAAAGTGTAACCCTCGTACACAAAGGAAATATTATGAAGTTCACCGAAGGCTCCTTCAAAAACTGGGGCTACGACCTTGCAGAGCGTGAATTCGGCGATAAAGTCTTCACATGGCGCGAATACGATGAAATCGTAGAAAAAGAAGGCAAGGAAGCAGGAAACGCTGCTCAGGATAAAGCGGTAAGCGAAGGCAAAATCATCGTAAAGGATGCTATTGCAGACATCTTCCTGCAGCAGATTCTGACACGTCCGAAAGAGTTTGATGTAGTAGCCACTATGAACTTAAACGGAGACTATGTTTCTGACGCGCTGGCTGCGCAGGTTGGCGGCATTGGTATTGCTCCAGGCGCCAACATCAACTATGAGACGGGACACGCTATTTTCGAGGCTACACATGGCACAGCACCAAAATATGCCGGCCTGGACAAAGTGAATCCTTCCTCTGTTATCCTTTCTGGAGAACTGCTGCTTCGTCACCTTGGCTGGAATGAAGCTGCCGAGCTTGTGCTTCAATCCATGGACAAAACCATCGGAAGCAAAGTCGTAACCTATGACTTCGCCCGTCTGATGGACGGTGCAAAAGAAGTGAAGTGCTCTGAATTCGGTGACGCTCTAATCAGCAATATGTAATCCAATCAATTGATAGGAGATGAGCATGCATGGCTATTACGCGCAGAAAAGTATCCGTTATAGGTGGCGGCTTTACAGGTGCTACTACGGCTCTTATGGTTGCCCAGAAAGAGCTTGGGGATGTAGTGCTTGTAGACGTCCCGGACAATGAAGGGCCGACAAAAGGAAAAGCACTCGACATGCTCGAGTCGACTCCAGTATATGGGTCGGATGTTAATGTGACCGGCACCTCGGATTACGCTGATACAGCTGGATCGGACATTGTCGTAATCACAGCAGGTATTGCAAGAAAGCCGGGGATGAGCCGGGATGATCTGATTAATACAAACGCAAAAATCATGAAATCTGTCACAAAAGAAGTGGTGAAGCATTCGCCGGAATGCATTATTGTCGTGCTCACCAATCCGGCAGATGCAATGACATATGCGGTGTACAAAGAATCCGGCTTCCCTAAAAACCGTGTTATCGGTCAGTCCGGAGTGCTCGATACGGCACGCTTCCGTACGTTTGTCGCCCAGGAAACCGGCATTTCCGTTGAAGACATCCAGGGATTCGTTCTTGGCGGCCACGGAGATGACATGGTACCGCTGATCCGTTACTCTAACGCTGGCGGAGTGCCGCTGACTAAGCTCATATCCCAGGAACGTATTGACGCAATCATTGAACGCACGCGCAAGGGCGGAGGGGAAATTGTGCAGCTTCTCGGTAATGGGAGTGCTTATTACGCCCCAGCCGCCGCTCTCACGGAAATGGTTGAAGCGATTTTAAAAGATAAAAAGCGAGTGCTTCCATCTATTGCTTTTCTTGAAGGCGAATATGGATATAATGATCTTTACCTCGGGGTACCGACCATTCTTGGCGGTAACGGGTTGGAAAAAATTATCGAGCTCGAGCTGACAGATGAAGAACAAAATCAATTGAATACTTCTGCTGATTCTGTTCGTGATGTCATGAAGGCATTACCGAACGATTAAAGAAGTGCTGAAGCTGCCTGTACAATACAGGCAGCTTTTTTTATGCCATCAGGAGAAAAGCGATAAACATTGAGCTGTATGACTCGCTTATAGTATGATGAATGTGACAGATGCAGCAGCTCGGGAAAATAATCAGTGCCAAGGGGGGCGCTGAGAGGCGGAGGGTTCATATGGCAACACGGTTATTGGTAGTAGACGATGAAGAATCCATCGTAACGCTGTTAAAATACAATCTTGAGCAGTCGGGATACGTGGTGGATACAGCTTACGACGGCGTGGAAGCACTCCGGAAAGCACAGGAGGTAAAGTACGATTTAATTGTGCTCGATCTAATGATTCCAGAGATCGACGGCCTTGAAGTGTGCCGGAAAATCCGGACAGAAAAGATTCAGGTACCAATTTTGATGCTGACGGCAAAAGACGAAGAGTTTGATAAAGTACTCGGTCTTGAACTGGGAGCCGATGATTATATGACAAAGCCGTTCAGTCCTCGTGAGCTGGTTGCCCGTGTCAAGGCGATCATGCGCAGAGTGGACTATTCCGGACAGGAAACGGAAATGGAAAAGATAGAAAGAAAAAGCATCGGCCACTTAACAGTGTATCCGGAAAATTATGAAGCATATGTAAAAGAAGAAGCGCTTGAGCTGACGCCGAAGGAATTTGAGCTGCTCGTGTACTTAATTAACCATAAAGGACGGGTGCTTACGCGTGACCAGCTGTTGAATGCAGTATGGAATTACGAATTTGTCGGAGACACTAGAATCGTTGATGTACATATCAGTCATCTGCGTGAAAAAATTGAACCGAATACGAAAAAACCGGTATACATCAAAACGGTCCGCGGCCTTGGCTATAAATTTGAGGAGCCGGCACCTGCATGAGGAGATTCCGTACCCGCCTGATCGTAGCTCTGATGGCGATTATTTTAATCGTTTTGACCGTCGTAGGGCTTGTGATCGGACAGATTGTCCGTTCTCTTTACGTGGATGAGCTCGAGAACAGTCTGGAAAGGGAGGCCAACCTTTCTGCCTCGATTGCTGAAGAACGAAATGAAGAAAGCTGGGAAGCACTGGCACAGAATATCAGCAGCCAGCTGGATGTCCGTGTGACGATTATGGATGAAAACGGAACCGTGATTGGAGAAACTGAAGCGGAGCCTGAAGAACTCGATAACCATTTCGGGCGTCCGGAAATAGAATCAGCGCGGGAAAACGGTGAAGGCAGTAATCTGCGGTACAGTGAGACGGTGGAAGCAGAGCTCCTTTATTACGCTGTGCCATTTTCGTATGAAAACGATACGCATTATATGAGGCTGGCTATTCCTGTTGAACGGATCAATGCCACTAACTGGCTGATCTGGGGAACTTTGATTGGGAGCTTTGGTATCGCGCTTCTGATCATTTTATATATTACAACAAAAGTGACAAATCAGTTGACGAAACCAATTACTCAGGCTACAAGAACGGCCAATGAACTGGCTAAAGGAAATTTCAGCGCCAGGGCTTATGGAAGTACGCAGGATGAAGTCGGTCAGCTGACCCGTTCGATTAACGTGCTCGCATTTAATCTTGAAAGTGTGACAAAGGAAAATCAGGAGCAGCAGGAACGGCTTGAAACGCTGATCAATACGATGGAAAGCGGCCTGGTATTTATAAACAGCCGCGGCGAAATTACGTTGATGAATGCCTACTGTGCCCGTATTTTTAAGGAAGACACAAGCCAGTGGCTCGATTTACTGTACTATGAAGCAATGGACGAGAAAGAGATCATTAAGCTTATCCAGAAAATATTTTTAACAGAGAGCCGGTCCAGTGCCACTGTGCAGATGCTTCATGAACTTGAAGTGCGTTTTTTCCACGTCTACGGTGCTCCGGTGCTGGGGGAAAAAGATGAGCTGCGCGGCATTGTGCTTGTTTTGCATGATATTACAGAGCTGAAAAAGCTGGAGGAAGTGCGGAAAGATTTTGTCGCGAACGTATCACACGAATTAAAAACGCCGGTTACTTCCGTAAAAGGCTTTACCGAAACGCTCCTGGACGGGGCTATGCATGACGAAGCGCTAAGCAGACAGTTCCTGGATATTATTTGGAAAGAAAGCGACCGGCTCCAGGATTTAATCAGTGATCTTTTGGAGCTTTCAAGAATTGAGCAGGATTATTTTGAATTAAACCGGTCACGATTCGATGTGAGCAATACGGCTGCAGAAGCCGTCCGCCTGCTTGAGCCTAAAGCGATTGATAAACATTTGCTGCTTACTTCGCGTGTGGACGCAGGAATTTATATGGATGGGGACGAAGCCCGGTTGAAACAAATTATTATCAACTTGGTCAATAACGCCATTATTTATACAAAAGAAGGCGGGGAAGTGCAGGTCCGGTTGTTTAAAGAAGCAGAGGAAGTAGTGCTTGAAGTAGAAGACAACGGCATCGGTATCAGTCCCGAGCAGCTGCCGCGTATCTTTGAGCGGTTCTATCGTGTTGATAAAGCGAGAAGCCGCGGTTCGGGCGGCACCGGGCTCGGACTTGCTATTGTTAAACATCTGACGGACGCCCACGGCGGCCGTATCGAAGTGAATAGCACCAGGGACGCAGGAACGGTATTCACACTGCGTTTTCCCGGGGAGAGACAGCCCGTAGAGGAAGAATTTACAAATTCTTAACCTCCGGTAAACGACCTATTTACATTTATGCGATAACATAGTGGTCGAACGGGTTTTCATCCGCTGTCTGTTTTTGTAGCGGGCTGCATCCCCTCTGGAACGAAAGCACCCCTTGGCTTTCGTTCTTTTTTTATGCTTTTTTCAGGTAGACATTCTGACGCTGTCCACGGTGTATGATAAAATATAACGATGAACGTGAAAGCCCGCTTGATGAAGTACATAAGAAGCCGGTTCGGCTTTTTGTAATAAGGAGGACAATAATTTGAGTAAACTAGTATTATTGGATGGAAACAGTATTGCTTACCGGGCCTTTTTTGCCCTGCCTCTTTTAAATAACGATAAAGGCGTTTATACAAATGCGATTTACGGCTTTACAACCATGCTTTTAAAAATTTTGGAGGACGAGGAGCCAAGCCACGTGTTGGTGGCCTTTGATGCCGGGAAAACAACCTTCCGCCACGATACTTACAGCGAGTACAAATCCGGCCGGGAAAAAACCCCTTCTGAGTTATCCGAACAGCTTCCAGTCATTCGTGAAGTGCTGGACGTTTTTAAAGTTCCTTATATCGAAAAGGAGAACTATGAAGCAGATGATATTATCGGCACCCTTTCGAAACGGGCCGAGGATGAAAACTGGGACGTGCGCATCTATACTGGTGACCGGGACCTGCTGCAGCTGGTCAGTCCTCACGTGCATGTTTCCTTTATCAAAAAAGGAATAACAAACACCGAACTGTATGACCCGGATGCGATTCAGGATCGGTACGGCCTTACTCCTCTTCAGATTACTGATATGAAGGGGCTGATGGGGGACAGCTCGGATAATATTCCAGGCGTGCCCGGGATCGGGGAAAAAACCGCATTAAAGCTGTTACAGGAATACGGCTCCGTGGATAAAGTACTGGAGTCCATTGATAAAATTTCCGGAAAAAAAATGAAGGAACGGCTCGAAGAAAATAAAGAACAGGCGAAAATGAGCAAAGAACTCGCTGTTATTTACCGGGAAACGCCGCTCGATTTAGAGCTTCAGCAATTAAAGCATGAAGACTATGACGTAAAAGAAGTGACAGATCTTTTCCGCGAGCTGGAGTTTCAAACGCTGTTAAACAAATTTGATGACGTTGATGAAGCGCAGCAGACATTCGATGAGCTGGCATACAAGCATGTAAAAGACGTGCAGGAGGATATGCTCGTTTCCCCGTCTGCCCTGGTGGTGGAAGTGCCGGAAGAAAATTATCACCACGGGAGTATCTGGGGCATAGCGGTTATTAATGAAACCGGCCGGTATTTTGTTTCCACAGAAGACGCGCTGCAGAGTGAAGCATTCCAGGAATGGGCTAAAGACGAATCCAAAGAAAAATATACGTTTGATACAAAGCGTGCTGTCGTTGCTCTGGGCTGGAAAGGCGTGGAACTCCGGGGTATCACCCATGATACGCTGATAGCCTCCTATTTAATTGATCCCTCTGTATCTTCGCATCACGTATCTGATATAGCAAAACGTCGGAATCTGCAGGTGGTGGACACCGACGAAGCTGTTTACGGTAAAGGGGCCAAACGTACGAAGCCGGAGGAAGAAGCACTGGCAGAGCATCTGATCCGGAAAGGTGAAGCCGTCTACCGGCTGCAGGGGAAAATTGAAGAGGACTTAAAACAGAACGAGCAGCTCGAACTGTTTAAGGAGCTGGAAATGCCGCTGTCGCTTGTACTCGGACAGATGGAAACCCAGGGCATCTCTGTGGACCGTTCGCAGCTTGAGGTGATCGGTGATGAGCTGGACGGCCGCCTCACAGAGCTTGAAAAAGAAATTTACAAACAAGCCGGGCGTGAATTTAACATTAATTCGCCGAAGCAGCTTGGGCCAATTCTGTTTGAAGAGCTCGGACTGCCGGCTGTTAAGAAAACGAAAACCGGCTATTCCACGTCGGCGGATGTGCTCGAGAAACTGAGTGACCAGCATGAAATTATTCCAAGTCTGTTGTTGTACCGCCAGATTTCGAAGCTGCGTTCGACATATATTGAGGGGCTCCTAAAAGTTATTCACCCAACTACGGGCAAAATTCATACGATGTTCAACCAGGCGATTACGCAGACAGGACGGCTGAGTTCTACTGAGCCGAATCTGCAGAACATCCCAATCCGCCTTGAAGAAGGCCGGCGTATCCGGAAGGCTTTCATTCCTTCTGAATCCGGGTGGTCTATTTTATCGGCAGACTATTCACAGATTGAACTCCGGGTGCTCGCTCATATTGCAGATGATGAGGGGCTCAAGGAAGCTTTCCAGAACAATATGGACATTCATACAAAAACTGCGATGGATGTGTTTGGCGTAGGGCACGACGAAGTGACATCCAACATGCGCAGAAGTGCGAAAGCTGTAAATTTCGGAATCGTTTACGGCATTTCGGATTACGGCCTTTCGCAGAGCCTTGGCATTACGAGAAACGAAGCGAAAGAATTTATTGAGAGCTATTTAAAAAGCTATCCCAACGTGCAGAATTACATGAATGAGATCAAGGATGAAGCGAGACGCGACGGGTTTGTAACGACACTTCTGCACCGCCGCAGGTATCTGCCCGACATGAACAGCCGCAACTTTAACCAGCGCAGCTTTGCAGAAAGAACAGCTATGAACACTCCTATTCAGGGCACGGCGGCTGATATTATTAAAAAAGCGATGGTGGATGTAAGCAAAGCCCTTGAAGAAAAAGGACTGAACAGCCGGCTGCTGCTGCAGGTACACGACGAATTGATCTTTGAAGTACCCGAAAATGAAGTGAAAACCATGCAGGAGCTTGTCCCGGAGCTGATGGAGCAGACAATTGAACTGTCGGTGCCTTTAAAAGCAGACGTGGCCCAGGGCCCGACATGGTATGATGCGAAATAAGGAGAGAGAACGATGCCTGAATTACCGGAAGTAGAAACGGTCCGGCGGAATTTAGAAGACACGGCCGTTGGAAAAACGGTGGAGACCGTGAAAGTATACTGGCCTAATATTATTAAACGCCCCGATGACCATGAAGCCTTTTCAATGATGCTTGGAGGAAAGACGATCGAGCGCGTGCACCGTAAAGGGAAATTTTTAGTAATTTATCTTGAAGATCTGGCTGTTGTTTCCCACTTGCGTATGGAAGGACGTTACGAATGGAGTGACGGCGGGGAGCCGGATAAACACACGCATGTGCGCTTTTATTTCACCGACGGTACGGAGCTCCGCTACCGTGACGTGCGTAAATTCGGCACGATGCACGTGTTCAGCCGAGGAGAGGAGTGGAACGAAAAACCGCTGAACCAGCTCGGGGCGGAGCCTTATCGTGATGCTTCTTTTACCGCTGATTACCTGCACGCCCGGTTTCAAAAAACCTCGCGCAGTATTAAGGCGGTACTGCTCGACCAATCAATTATTGCAGGTCTCGGAAACATTTATGTGGATGAAGCGCTGTTCCGGGCGGGTGTTCTGCCGGACGCTCCGGCCGCAGGACTTGAAAAGCCTGTGGTAGAAATCCTTCGAAAGCAGATCACAGAAGTGATCGAAGAGGCAGTCAAACAGGGAGGAAGCACGGTACGCTCCTATGTGAATGGAGACGGACAGGCCGGCGCTTTTCAATTAAATCTGTTTGTATATGGAAGAAAAGGGGAGCCGTGCAAAGTATGCAGTCATGAAATTGAGCGGGCTGTAGTAGCGGGCCGGGGTACGCACTACTGTCCAGTCTGCCAGACGAAGGAGGGGACGGAATGGTTATCGGCCTTACAGGCGGAATAGCAAGCGGTAAGTCACTGGTGGCAGACGCTCTGCGGGAGCAGGGCCTTCCCGTGATTGATGCTGATGTGATTTCACGGGAAGTGGTGGAGCCGGGGGAGCCTGCCCTGGAGCAGATTATTGAGCACTTCGGCCCGGAAATTCTCCAGTTTGATGGAACGCTCGATAGAAAAAAATTAGGCTCTGTCATTTTTAATGATACTGAAAAACGCCAGGTGCTTAATCAAATTATTCACCCGGCTGTCAGGCAGCGCATGATGAGCAAACGGGATGATCTCGTACGTGAAGGAAATGAACATGTCGTGCTCGACATCCCGCTTCTGCTCGAAAACAATTTAAACTTTCTGGTCGACCGCATTATCGTCGTTTATGTCAATGAAGCAACGCAAAAGCAGCGGCTCGTGGAGCGTGACGGCCGGGGAGAAGAAGATGCGGCTGCGAGAATCAAATCGCAAATGCCTCTCGGAGAAAAAAGAGAGCTGGCGGATGCAGTGATCGATAATTCGGGGACAGAAAAGGAAACCAAAACCCAGGTGAACGAGCTGCTCCATCAATGGAAAATAAAATAAA
This sequence comes from Marinococcus sp. LNHM4E3-1, assembly GCF_056034405.1. Classification (NCBI taxonomy): domain Bacteria; kingdom Bacillati; phylum Bacillota; class Bacilli; order Caryophanales; family Bacillaceae; genus Marinococcus; species Marinococcus sp. LNHM4E3-1. Next base: position 49,804 of record NZ_JBQLID010000006.1, read on the forward strand.
AACGGATGGATAACCACTTTTCGTAAAAGAAAGTGGTTATTTTTTAAAAATAGGTTGCAAGAATGCGCTATCAATGTGTTATACTATTTTTAGATTTTACTTATAAAAGTATAACATATTTCCAGAGGAGGATATTAAATGAAAACAAGCATAGCGATCAACGGTTTCGGACGAATTGGGCGTATGGTTTTTCGAAAGGCAATGATGGACCCTGAAATTGAAGTGAAAGCCATCAATGCCATGTATCCTCCTGAAACGCTGGCTCATTTAGTGAAATACGATAGTGTGCACGGTCCGTTTCCGCTTGAAGTAAAATCCGAAGGGGACGAAATGATCGTGGACGGAAAACGGATCCGCCTGCTTCAAAACCGAAATCCCCTCGAACTTCCGTGGGAAGAACTGGGTGTAGATATTGTGGTCGAAGCGACGGGGAAATTCAACCGTGGCCCTGACGCTGAAATGCATATAGAAGCCGGAGCTAAAAAAGTCGTGCTGACTGCTCCCGGCAAAGAAGTCGATACAACCATCGTAATGGGAGTAAACGAAAAAGACTACGATCCGGAACGCCACCACGTAATCTCAAACGCATCCTGCACGACGAACTGCCTTGCGCCGGTCGTCAAGGTGCTTGAGGATAACATCGGTATTGAAAGCGGTTTAATAACAACTGTACATGCATACACCAATGACCAGAACAATATGGATAATCCCCACAAGGATTTGCGCCGGGCGAGAGCCTGCGGCCAGTCGATTATCCCGACGTCTACCGGAGCAGCTAAAGCTCTTTCAGAAGTGATTCCTTCCATGGAGGGAAAAATGAATGGTATGGCTCTCCGGGTGCCAACGCCGAACGTGTCACTTGTGGATATGGTCATTGATATGAAGCGCCCGGTCACCGAAGAAGAGATCAACCAAACGCTGAAAACAGCTTCTGAGCAAAAGTTAAAGGGTATTATTTCCTACTGCGAGGACCCGCTCGTATCAACAGATTTTAATGGAAACGAAAATTCATCTATTATAGATGCTCTCTCCACCATGGTCATTAACGACCGCCAGGTTAAAGTGCTTGCATGGTACGATAATGAGTGGGGCTACTCCTGCCGGGTAGTGGATCTGGTAAAAATGGTCGGAGAACCAGCTGTCGGCTACTCCTCCGTCGCTTCGTTTTAAAAATCGTTAATGTGGGAAAGCGTCCCGTAAGTGGGGCGCTTTTTTGTTTATCCTCTATGGGGAATTATGTACAGAAGTTATGGAGTATATACAGGCATTAAAGCCCTGGATCAAAGCTTTAAAGATGCTGCATGTGAAAACTGGTTGCAAATTGCAAATAAACATCGTATACTGAATTTCGTGCCTGTGCGTCCTTGAATTTGACGGCAGAAATGCACAGTTTTCAGGCGTATACAGGTATACTAGCGGTTACTGTAAGGGTTAGTGCCAAATTGGACTAACTTTCCCCCAGAGTAGCCTTTAAAACGTGACGGGCCGATAAAAATACAACGACCTAATGATGTAATAAAAAGAAACAAAGGGGGAAACGTACCATGGAAACAATGGGACGCCATGTCATTTCCGAGCTCTGGGGTTGTGACGAAGAAACTTTAAACAATGTAAATGCAATCGAACGTATCTTTGTAAACGCCGCTTTAAAAGCAGGCGCTGAAATAAGAGAAGTGATTTTTCATAAATTTGCACCGCAGGGTGTAAGCGGAGTAGTCATCATTTCAGAATCGCATTTAACGATTCACAGCTTTCCGGAACACGGCTATGCAAGCATCGATGTGTATACTTGCGGAGACCATATTGATCCGAACACGGCGGCTAAATATATTGCCGGTTCACTCGGTGCCGAAGCGGAAGAAACAATAGAAATCCCCCGCGGTACAGGCCCTATCCGTGTAGAGCGCCCGGAAGCGAATGCCCTATAATACGCATACGAACACCGTTTAAGCACAGGTAGCTGCTTGAACGGTTTTTTATTGCCTGCAGTACAAGGGATTCAAAGAAATACACAAATTGTCATCCTCCCGCCAGGAGCGAATGTGATATGATAGAACCAATAAAAATAGAGACCGCCCATCAAATTGGAGATGATAATAATGAAATGCCCTGTATGCTACTCCAATGGCACACGTGTATTGGATTCGAGGCCGAGCAATGAAGGCCGTTCCATCCGGCGCCGGCGTCAGTGTGATACGTGCCACCACCGCTTCACTACATTTGAAATTGTGGAAGAACTGCCGCTTGTCGTAGTGAAAAAAAATGGGAACCGGGAGGAATTCAGCCGGGAAAAAATGCTGAGAGGCTTGATCAGAGCCTGTGAAAAGCGGCCAATCCCAATGGAAACGCTCGAGGGCATCGTTTCGAGGGTTGAAAATAAACTGCGGGAAGAAGGACGAACAGAAGTGAAAAGCGAGGAAGCCGGGGAGCTTGTCATGGAAGAGCTAGCGGATATTGATGAAATCGCTTATGTCCGTTTTGCTTCTGTTTACCGGCAGTTTCGTGATATAAATGTATTCATCAATGAATTAAAAGAACTGATTGATAAAGAAAATAAAGAAGATTCATCAAAATCATAAAAAGGAGGGCGGCGCTTTGAGTCTGCATTGGATGGAAGTAAAACCGGTGGACGGGTACTACGTTCGCACAAGTAAAGAATTCAGCGAGAGCACGGATAAAACGATGTCTATGCTCTACCAGCCGTTAGTCGGAAGCAAAGCGATCGCTCTCTACCAGACTCTGCAGAATAAGCTTGAAAAAGACTGCTATGAAAGCTCCGAAGCAACCCATCATGAACTGATGGCTTTTTTGCAGATGCCTTTAAATGAGATTTACGCTGCCCGCCGCCTGCTTGAAGGCATCGGGCTTCTCAGGGTTTATGAACTCGAAACACACTCACAGGATAAAACATTTGTTTATGATATCCAGCCGCCTATGTCGCCGCGGGCTTTTTTTCAGGACGATGTGTTAAGCGTATTTTTATATAACCGTCTTGGGAAAAGCAAATACATTCAGCTGCGCCAGCGTTTTGGCATTTCGGCTGTGCCTGAAGGAGCAGAAGAAATTACGGCTTCGTTCAATGAAGTATTTGCTTCCCTGCATGCGTCGGAAATGGCTTCCGAGCCGCCTCCGGCAGATGAAGGAACAGAATTTGTCGGTGGCAGTGAGCCGTCGCGCCTGCAGCTTGAAGAGAATGGATTCGACATGGAGCTGCTAAAAGCTTCGCTTCCTTCCTTTCTCGACAGCTCCCGGCTGTTAACACCTTCGCTGCAGCAGACCGTCCGCCGGCTTGCTTTTGTGTATCAGCTATCGCCGATTGATATGGGAAAAGTGATTCAGGAGTCCCTATCAGCAGACGATGAAGTAAATATAGAAGACCTGCGTAAAAAGGCAAAAAATCATTACCGTATGGAGCACGGAGCAGCCCCGCCTGCGCTCGGGAACCGTACAGAAAGTCAGGAGCCGGCACCGGCAAAGGGCCGCCCGGTGTCTGAACAGGAGCAAATGAAGCAGTTTTATGAACAGACGTCCCCCGTGACGTTTCTTCGTTCGGTGGCCGAAGGAGCTACTGTGCCGGAGTCGGATATCCATCTCGTGGAGGAGCTTTTATTCAGCTACCGTTTATCCCCGGGAGTTGTGAACGTGTTGACAGATTACGTGATGAAGAAAAATAATATGAAATTAAGCAAAGCGCTTGTCTATAAAATTGCCGGCCAGTGGACAAGAAAAAAAGTACATACCGTAGAGGATGCCATGAAGCTCGCAAAGGAAGAACACAAGCAGGCCCAGGAACGCCAGGCACCTAAAAACAATTATACGAATAAGCGGTCTCAGGGCTACGTCCGAAACGATAAGCTGCCTAAGTGGCTGGAAAAAGAAGAGCAGGCAGAGAATAAACCGGCAGAAGGTGAAAATTCCACGCAGGAGGAGCAGCTGTCGAAGGAAAGAGAGCGCTTTGAAGAAATGCTTAAGGAACGACGGGAAAGAGCAAACCGTTAAAAGAAAGGAGGCGGCTGGATGGATTCGATCGGATCCTCGTTGAACAGATGGATGGATAAGGATTGGAAGGAACGGATGGCCAGACTTGAAAAAGAAGTGTTTGCCTATCCGGGAGTTATCGATTTCAAGCGCCGTCATCCGCACATACCAGCGGAAGAATACGAAAAAAACAAGGCAGCTTTATTTGAGTATAAAAGGGAGCGCAGTAACTGCGATGCCTGTCCTGGGCTTGAAAACTGCCCGAACCTGATGCAGGGCTATCAGCCGGAATTGATGGAAGACAAAGGGAAAGTAACGGTTGCCTATCACCGCTGTTCATTAAAGATACACGATGATGAAAAGAAAAAAAGACAGGCACTTATTAAAAGCTATTATATTCCAAAAGAGATACTGCATGCTTCCTTTGACCAGGTGGATATGGACCATGAATCAAGAGCGAAGGCAGGAACCGCAGCACTGCATTTCGCATCGACCACCGTGCCCGGAGAAGACGGACAGGGGCTTTACCTGTATGGAAAATTCGGGGTCGGTAAAACGTATATTGCCGGAGCCATCATGAATGAACTGGCGGAGCGAAACATCGGCTCGATGATTGTACACGTGCCGGACTTTTTCCGTGAGATCAAAGAATCGCTTTCGGATAATACGGTGAGGGAAAAGGTGGACAGCGTCAAAGGCGTGCCGGTGCTCATACTCGACGATCTTGGAGCCGAATCGATGAGTGCCTGGACAAGAGACGATATTTTAGGAGTTATTCTGCAGTACCGGATGATGGAAAAGCTTCCTACTGTTTATACTTCCAACTATGATTACAGTGAACTTGAAGAGCATTTGACGTATTCCCAGAAGGGTGGTAACGAGCGGCTGAAAGCTAAGCGTATCATGGAGCGCATCCGCCCTTTCACAGAAGAAGTGTTCATGGACGGACAGAACCGCCGGGGATAATTGGAAATGCATAGGGCATTCTAAGTGTATAATACAAATAAATATGCTACCATGATGATAGCGCCCAGCATGCAGAAAATGGGTTGGATTCGCGGTATTTTCATGCGAGCGCCACAAAGGAATTTTCTGGAGGGTATACAAATGAGCATTGATGGAATACTGGAACGTGCATTAAACGGAGAACGACTGACAATGGATGACGCTGTGCGCTTGTATGAAAGCGATGAAATAGAAAAAATGGGAGCTGCCGCAGATGAAATTAAAAAACGCTGGCACCCCGAGCCTGTTGCTACCTTTAACATAGGACGGAATGTCAATTACACAAACGTCTGCGATACCTTCTGCCGTTTCTGTGCATTTTACCGCCGGCCGGGATCGGAAGAGGGATACCTTCTTTCGGATGACCAGATTCTGCAGAAGATTAAAGAGCTTCAGGATGTAGGAGGAGACGAAATTTTAATGCAGGGCGGGACCAACCCGAACCTCCCATTTGAATACTATACGAACCTGCTCAAAAAAATTAAAAGTCATTTCCCTGATGTGACGATGCACTCGTTTACACCGGCAGAGGTGTACAAAATGATGGAAGTGTCCGGCCTGTCCTTGAGAGAGGTATTAACGGCTCTTCACGAAGCAGGTTTGGATTCACTTCCGGGCGGCGGCGCCGAAATTCTCACAGAGAAAACGAGAAAACGGATCAGCCGCCTGAAATGCACGGCCGACCAATGGATTGACTGCATGAAAATGGCTAAAGAGGTCGGTATGCACGGCACTGCAACGATGGTTATCGGCTTTGGCGAATCCAATGAAGAGCGGGCAGAACACCTGTGGCGCATTCGTGAGGCGCAGGATGAATCCAACTGCTTTTTGGCTTTCATATCCTGGACCTTCCAGCAGGATTACACAAGCATGAAAGGCGAGCGTATTACACCGGAAGGCTATCTCCGTAACGTTGCCATTTCACGCTTGTTCCTGGACAATATCCCGAACTTCCAGTCCTCCTGGGTAACAGCAGGACCAGAAACGGGGAAACGCTCCCTTTCCTACGGCTGTAACGACTTTGGCAGTACTATGATGGAAGAGAACGTTGTTTCTTCAGCCGGTACCACACACAAAGTGAACATCAACCGTATTCTTCGTTTAATACGGGAAGCAGGCTACACGCCGGCTCAACGTAATACGAAGTATCATACACTCCGGGTGTTTGAGGGAGAAGAGAACAGCGAAAAAGACTTTGTAATGCAAAACTAAATACAGGTTGCATGAAAAGAAGCTTTTCGCTATGCTGAAATAGCGAAAAGGAAAATGCAAGGATGAGGCCATGAAAATAAAACAGGCGTCCCAGAGAAGAGAACCATGGCTGGAAGTTCTCTACGAACCGTTTTATTTTTACCCCCTCGGAGCTTCGGCAGGGAACAGCAGTATCTGCCGGCGGATCCCCGGCCGTTACCCGGATAGAGTCGTCCCTTTACAGGGGAGGGAAACTAGGGTGGAACCGCGGCTGAGCCCGCCCCTTTCGAGGGGGCGGTTTTTTTATGTGTTTTTCTGTATATTACAGTAATAAAAGGAGGATAAATCACAGTGGCAGAACAGGCAATTACGCTCATATTTCCAGATGGAAATGAAAAGTCATATGACATTGGCACGACGACAGAAGAAGTAGCCGGCGGGATCAGCTCGGGACTGAAAAAGAGTGCGCTGGCAGGAAAAATTAATGGAAAAATGGTGGATCTCCGCACTCCGCTCCGGGAGGACGGTCAGATTGAAATCATCACGTATCAGTCCCCGGAAGGCCTTGAAGTGCTCCGGCACAGCACCGCGCACGCGATGGCCCAGGCGGTGAAGCGCTTGTTTGATGATGTGCAGCTTGGTGTCGGCCCGGTGATTGAAAACGGATTTTATTACGACATTGATACCTCGCACCAGCTGACGCCGGAAGACCTTCCTAAAATCGAAAAAGAGATGAATAAAATCATCGATGAAAATCTTGAAATTATTCGCGAGGAAGTGTCCCGGGAAGAAGCAGTCCGCTTTTTTAAAGAGCTTGGCGACGAGCTGAAGCTGGAATTAATTGAGGATATCCCGGAAGGAGAACAGATCGCGCTTTACCGGCAGGGAGAATTTGTCGATTTATGCCGCGGCGTTCATGTGCCGCAGACATCCAAATTAAAAAAGTTTAAGCTGATGAATATTTCCGGGGCATACTGGCGCGGGGACAGCAGCAACAAAATGCTGCAGCGTATTTACGGAACCGCCTTTGAAAAACAGTCCCAGCTTGACGATCATTTGAAAATGCTCGAAGAAGCTAAGGAGCGCGACCACCGTAAAATTGGCAGAGAGCTCGACATATTTACGACAAGTCAGACAGTCGGACAGGGCCTTCCTCTCTGGCTTCCAAACGGTGCCACGATCCGTCGGATTATCGAGCGCTATATTGTGGATAAAGAAGTGCGTCTCGGCTATGATCACGTGTATACGCCGGTACTTGGTTCCTCCGAGCTCTATAAAACGTCGGGCCACTGGGACCACTATCAGGACGACATGTTCCCGCCGATTGAAATGGATAATGAAACACTTGTGCTTCGGCCGATGAACTGTCCGCACCACATGATGGTTTACAAAAATAAAAAGCACAGCTACCGCGATCTTCCGGTACGCATTGCAGAGCTCGGAACGATGCACCGTTATGAAAAATCCGGAGCGCTTGCCGGTCTTCAGCGGGTGCGGGCGATGACGCTAAACGACGGTCACATTTTTGCCCGTCCGGATCAGCTGAAGGATGAGTTCATTCGTGCTGTACGCCTGGTTCGTGAAGTCTATCATGATTTCGGTATCAAGGATTATACCTTCCGGCTTTCCTACCGGGATCCGGAGGATAAAGAAAAATACGTGGACGATGACCAGATGTGGGAAAATTCCGAGCGCATTCTGAAAGAAGCGATGGATGCGATTGACGCTGAATACGTGGAAGCAGAAGGCGAAGCAGCATTTTACGGTCCGAAACTCGATGTCCAGGTAAAGACAGCAATGGGCAAAGAAGAGACACTTTCCACTGTCCAGATCGACACTCACCTGCCTGAACGATTTGATCTCACGTATGTGGGAAGCGACGGCGGCGAGCACCGTCCGGTAGTCGTCCACCGTGGCATTGTGTCCACGATGGAACGCTTTATCGCTTTTCTGCTTGAAGAGTACAAAGGCGCCCTGCCGACGTGGCTTTCCCCTGTACAGGTGAAAATCATACCGGTCTCGCCTGACGTTCATCTTGACTACGCGAAAGAAGTGGAAATGGCACTGCAGGCCTCGGATGTCCGGGTGGAAGTGGATACAAGGGATGAGAAGCTCGGCTATAAAATCCGCGAAGCCCAGACGCAGAAAATTCCTTACATGCTTGTGCTTGGTGACAAAGAGCAGGAAGCGAACGCCGTAAATGTACGCAGATACGGTCAGCAGGATTCGGACTCACAGCCGCTGAATGATTTCGTGGAAAATGTAACAGCGGCTATCAACGAATATCGATAAAAAGGTTGACGTCCTAATGGGGCCGTGCTAAGATGTCCTAGTGTGAAAATAATTAATCCCTAAAGAAGAAGCGCCCGCTTCTCACCTGACCGACAAACGTTGGCTGGTTATTACTAATATATTGAATGTGTAGAGCATATATTCTGTATACGTGTGGGCGCTTCTCTGTTTTAGAGGGTGTCTGCACGTTTTTTCGTTGTGCCAATGGTATGTATTTGCGTGGAAGCCCCGCGCACTAAATTTCTGGAGGTGGCTTATTATTCGTAAGGACCAAAAGGTAAACGAGGGCATCCGTGCCCGTGAAGTTCGACTCATCGACTCTAACGGAGAGCAGCTTGGAGTAAAATCAAGAAACGAAGCTTTAGAGCTGGCCGGGAAAGAAAACCTTGACCTTGTTCTTGTCGCTCCAAACGCAAAACCGCCTGTCTGCCGTATTATGGATTACGGTAAATATCGTTTTGAACAGCAGAAAAAAGATAAAGAAGCCCGGAAAAAGCAAAAAACGATCAACGTGAAAGAAGTTCGTTTGAGCCCGAGCATTGAAGAACACGACTTTAATACAAAACTGCGTAACGCAAGAAAGTTTTTGTCTAAAGGCGATAAAGTAAAAGCAGCTATCCGCTTCCGCGGTCGTATGATCACACACTCTGATATCGGTAAAGAGGTGCTTGACCGGTTTGCAAAAGAGTGTGAAGACGTGAGTACGATTGAAACGAAGCCGAAAATGGATGGCCGCAGCATGTTCCTCATGCTCGCTCCAAAAGCAGAGCAGGAACGGGAGCAAAAAGAAGAATCCAGTAAAGAGTAGACAGCGGTCAGCCCGTTATATTAAAAAAGGAGGATGTCACTTATGCCAAAAATGAAATCTCACCGCGGAGCAGCAAAACGTTTTCGCAAAACAGGAAGCGGCCGTGTAAAACGCGCACGCGCATTCACGAGCCATATGTTTTCGCATAAATCCCAAAAGCAAAAGCGTAACCTGCGTAAGCCGGAGCTTGTTTCCAAGTCCGACTACAAGCGTATCAAGACACTGCTGCCGAAAACGAAAAAATAAGCACGACCAAATAATTAAGATAAGCTAAGGAGGGGTTGACGATGCCAAGAGTAAAAGGCGGATATGTGGCACGTCGCAGACGTAAACGAGTATTAAAACTCGCGAAAGGTTATAGAGGTTCTAAGCATAGACTGTTTAAAACAGCACAGGAACAGGTAATGAAGTCCCTGCAGTATGCTTACCGGGACCGTCGCCAGCGCAAACGCGAATTCCGTAAGCTGTGGATTGCACGTATTAACGCAGCAGCCCGTTTAAACGGCTTGTCCTACAGCCGCATGATGCATGGCCTGAAGCAGGGCGGTATCCAAATGAACCGTAAAATGCTCGCAGACCTTGCGGTAAATGACGAAAAAGCATTTGCAGAGCTTGCTGAAAAAGCGAAATCAAACTTATAATCAAACAAAAAAGCGGAGCGCCCGGTAAATCAGGCGTTCCGCTTTTTATTGTTTCTCGGGCTGTTTTGCTTCAAGCTGCTGCATGAACTCCTTCACCGGGCTGTTCCACTCGATAGCAGCTTCCGGATAGAGGGATAAAATTTCCCGCTCGAGAAAGGTGAAATCCTCGCGCTGGAAGCCGCGCAAATGCTCACTTTCAATCACCCACAGCGAAATCGTAACGACTTCAAACGATTTTTCGGTTGTACCTACGTATTTTTCGCCTTCAAACATGACGCCTTTATGGGTCGCCAGTAAATTTTTCCGCACGTTTTGCTGGTCATCAAGCAGATAGAATTGTTTTTTATGGTGAGCTGCTTCCAGCTTTCTCCTAGAATTATTCCAGTATCTCCAAAACGAGTATATGATAATAATAAGAGCGATCAACAGCAGCACTCGTAAAAGAATACCCAATCTTTACACCCTCCTCTGCATCTATCGGATTAAGCGTACATAAGCCTTCTCATTTCTAATATATACGCACAGTCTGCTAAAAAGTTTCACAGGCACCAGGGTATGATAGATTATGTTTGAGCCCTGCGGCAAAGTTCTTTATACTGAATATGGAAGAACCCGCACCACACCGCTTGTATGGATGAGAATATTAGCCCGCAGCATTAATAATATTTTCCCTTTGCATGTGTGTGTAAAACAACCGTACATAAAGGAGGCAGCACGAAATGGCAGAATTAGACCCGACATTGCAGATGCTAAAGGACCTCACGGACGCAAACGGCGTTCCGGGGAACGAACAGGAACCGAGAAAAGTAATGACCCAGTATATTTCTCCTTACGCCGATGAAATGAGCACCGATCGGCTGGGAAGCCTGATTGCTAAAAAAACCGGACAGGCCGGCGGTCCGAAATTAATGATTACCGGACATCTGGACGAAATTGGTTTTATGATATCGGGAATCGATGAGAATGGCTTTTTGAAATTCCAGACCCTCGGGGGATGGTGGAGCCAGGTGATGCTCGCCCAGCGGGTGAATGTAATGACGAGAAAAGGAAATATTACCGGGGTGATCGGCTCAAAGCCGCCGCATATTCTTCCGGCGGAGCAGCGCAAGAAAGCAATGGAAATTAAAGATATGTTCATCGATATCGGTGCTTCAAGCAAGGAAGAAGCAGAATCATTCGGCGTGCGTCCGGGAGATTCGGTCGTGCCGGTATGTGATTTTGAAGTGATGAATAATGAAAAACTGCTGATGGCAAAAGCCTGGGACAACCGTATTGGCTGTGCTATCGCGATTGAGGTGCTGAAGCGTCTCGAAAATGAATCCCATCCGAATGAAATTTACGGCGTCGGTGCTGTACAGGAGGAAGTCGGCCTGCGCGGAGCGAAAACAGCAACCAACCTTATTCAGCCGGATATCGGCTTTGCTGTCGATGTAGGGATTGCCGGGGATACGCCGGGTGTCACAAGTAACGATGCCAGAGCGAAAATCGGCAAAGGCCCGCAGCTTCTTATGATGGACGCCTCCGTCATCGCACACAAAGGGCTGCGTGATTTCGTTGTCGGTGTGGCTGAAGAGAAAGAAATTCCTTTTCAGTTCGACATGATGGCAAACGGCGGCACAGATGCAGGGTCTATTCATCTGTCCGGCGAAGGAGTACCGGCGATGGCCATTACGATTCCGACCCGCTATATCCATACGCATGCGGCTATTCTGCACCGGGATGACTTTGAGCATGCCGTGCAGTTAATCGTAGAAATTGCTAAGCGTCTGGACCGCGACACAGTAGATTCGTTAACGTACGAAGCATAAAATACCAGCCTTTCTGTCCATGAGGGACGGGAGGGCTGTTTATTTTCTTTCTGCGGCGGGGCAAAGTGTGCTACGATGAGAGAAAATACTGGGGGAGACAGCGAAGTGAAGCGGATAGAATCGGCAAAAAACCCGAAAGTAAAAGAGATAAAAAAACTTCATAAACGTAAGGAACGTGAAAGGTCAGGGCTTTTTTTAATTGAGGGAGACCACGCGCTGACAGAAGCCGTCCGGTCGGAGGCCTGGATTGAAGAAATTTTCATTGAAGAGCATAAAGAGTGGCCGCAGGTTTTTAATGAAATTCCAACACCGGCCACAGAGGTAACAGAAAGCGTAATGAAAGAAATAAGCTTGACGGAAACCCCGAAAAATATTGTAGCTGTATGCAGAATTCCTGAATTTTCTAATGTAAGAAGCGGTGGATATTCATTTTTCGTGCTGGTGGACAGCATTCAGGACCCAGGTAACCTGGGAACAATTATCCGGACGGTTGACGCGCTTGGAAAAGGGGTAGTCGTTCTCGGCACAGGTACGGTGGATGCGTACAATGAAAAGGTGGTCCGGGCGACCCAGGGCTCACTGTTTCATGTCCCGGTACTGCAGGAGGACCTGGGTGAATGGCTGGAATGGCTGCAGGAAACGGACATTCCGTGCTTTGGCACTTCGCTTGATGAAGGTACGTCGTATTCGGCACTTGAGCCGCAGCCTTACTTTGCGTTAATCATTGGCAACGAAGGAGCCGGCGTACAAAAGAAATGGCTCGAGCGGACCGACCAGAACCTGTACATTCCGATTCCGGGCCAGGCAGAATCGTTAAATGCGGCAGTTTCTGCCGGCATTCTGCTGTATCACTTGAAGCAGACAGATTGGTGATGGTTGCAATCGGGCCAGGCTTTTTCTATAATAATTCATATTGAAACATATAAACACAAATGCGCAGATGAAGAGTAGTAGCATCGCTTCCTGCTGAACAGGGAAAAGGTATCGCTGACTGAAAATACCTTGCAGTAAGGATTTGTGAATTCGCTTCGGAGCAGCCGCTGGAGTATTCCCTGTGGAAGAAAAGCGTGCCGGAACCTGTCGTTACAGGAGAGTGAGCTGTGCACTGCAGCTAACAAGGGTGGTACCGCGAGCCTTCGTCCCTTTCAGGGAGAGGGCTCTTTTTATTTGGCATAAAAATGGAGGGAATCAGAATATGATAGAACGCTTGGAGGAGCTGCAGCAGGAAGCGCTGCAGCAGATTGAAGAAGCTGGCGATACAAAGGAATTAGAGCAGGTGAGAGTAAAATACTTAGGGAAGAAGGGTCCGATTACGGAAGTGCTCCGGGGGATGGGGCAGCTGTCCAAGGAAGAGCGTCCTGTGGTCGGCCAGAAAGGAAACGAAGTACGGGAAGCTATTCAGGAGCGTCTGGAGAAAAAAACAAAAACGCTTGCCGACGAAGCATTAAAGGAAAAGCTTGAAAAAGAAACGCTCGATGTAACACTGCCGGGACGTAAGGTCCAACGAGGGGCGAAGCACCCGCTGACAAGCGTTGTGGAAGAAATTGAAGATATCTTTATCGGTATGGGGTTTGAAGTGACTGAAGGACCGGAAGTCGAAACCGATTATTATAACTTTGAAGCGATGAATCTGCCAAAAGATCATCCGGCCCGTGACATGCAGGACTCTTTTTATGTCAGCAGTGATCTGCTGCTGCGTACACAAACGTCGCCGGTACAGGCCCGCTCGATGGAACGCCACCACGGCGAAGGGCCGGTGAAAATCATCTGCCCGGGCAAGGTCTACCGCCGGGACGATGACGATGCTACCCACTCCCACCAGTTCATGCAGATCGAAGGGCTGATGGTTGACGAAAATATCCGTATGAGTGATTTAAAAGGGGTGCTCGAAACATTTGTGAAAAAATATTTCGGAGAGGAAAGAGAAATTCGTCTCCGCCCGAGCTACTTCCCTTTTACCGAGCCGTCTGCAGAACTCGATGTTTCATGCGGTATCTGCGCCGGGGAAGGCTGCCGCATCTGCAAGCATACTGGGTGGATTGAAGTTCTCGGGTGCGGGATGGTGCATCCGCGCGTGCTGGAAATGAGCGGTTTTGACCCGGACGTATACAGCGGCTTTGCCTTTGGCATGGGAGTAGAGCGCTTCTCCCTACTGAAATACGGCATTGATGATATCCGGCATTTTTACACGAACGATATGCGCTTTTTAAAACAATTCACTCGAGTATAGAAGGAGAATGCAGATATGTTGATCTCATATAAATGGCTGAAAGATTATGTGGATATTGAAGATATTACCCCCGAAGAAATTGCCGATCGCCTGACTACAGGAGGTGTAGAGGTGGACGCTCTGTACCGGCGTGCCGAACCGATTGAGGGATGCGTGGTCGGGTATGTTACCGAAGCCGAAAAGCATCCGGATGCGGATAACTTAAACATTTGCCAGGTGCATCAGGGAGCAGAGACAGTACAGATCATCTGCGGTGCTGACAACGTGGCAGCCGGACAGAAGGTCGTAGTGGCAAAGCCGGGCACCGTTCTGCCTGGGGGGATGGAAATTAAAGCAGCGGAAATCCGCGGCCAGCAGTCCAACGGCATGATTTGTTCTCTCCAGGAGCTCGGCGTGGAAGCCAAGCTGGTGCCTAAGCATGTGGCTGAAGGCATTTTCGTTTTTGACGAGGATCCGGAGACGGGATCGGATGCGGTAAAAGCTCTTGGCTGGGACGATACAGTGATGGATCTGGATATTACGCCAAACCGTGCCGACTGCCTGAATATCCTCGGGGTCGCCTACGAAGTGGCAGCTCAGCTGGACCGGACCGTCCGGCTCCCTGTGACTTCGGTAAAAGAAAGCGAAAAGCCTGCATCAGCAGCGGTTAATGTGAAAATCGAAAACGGCGAAGACACTCCTTATTACGGAGCGAGAGTCGCGGAAAACATTCAGGTGAATCCTTCTCCGTACTGGATGCAGAACCGCTTGATGGCTGCCGGCATCCGGCCGATCAGCAACATCGTGGACATTACCAACTATGTGCTGCTTGAATACGGGCAGCCGCTGCACGCGTTTGATTTTGACGCCTTCGGCTCCGACGAAGTGCTCGTGCGAAGAGCATTCGAAGACGAAGAAATACAGACGCTCGACGGTAATAAGCATCATCTTTCGACGGAGCATCTGGTCGTAACCAATGGTACAAAGCCGACAGCCCTTGCAGGAGTGATGGGTGGAGAGCACTCTGAGGTGAGCGACCAGACAACAAATATTCTGCTTGAAGCGGCCCTGTTTCATCCGTCCCTGATCCGCCAGGCGTCTAAAGATACGCGGATACGAAGCGATGCAAGTGTCCGTTATGAGCGGGGGCTCGACACGGAGAGAGTGGAGCAGGCAGCAGACCGGGCGGCGCATTTATTCGCTGAATATGCGGGCGCCACTGTGCTTCAGGGCATCGAGCAGGAGGACCACCGGGAGCCGGGCGGCCGCTGGGTACGGGTGAGTGATCGCCGTATCAATCAGCTGCTTGGAATGGAGCTCAGCGGTTCAGAAATGGTCCGTATTCTCGAACGTCTCGGCTTTCAGACCGCCGACAAGGAAACGAGCAGTATCGAAGTATATATCCCAAGCCGCCGCCCGGATATCCGCATTGAAGAGGATGTGGCTGAAGAAATCGCTCGGATGCACGGCTATCAGGACATTCCGAGTACACTTCCTAAAGGTGCTACAACGGCCGGAAGCCTGACTGCCGAACAGAAAAGAAAGCGGACAGTACGCCGTTTTTTGGAAAGTGCCGGGCTGAGTGAAGCTGTCACCTATTCCCTGACGACTGCCAGCTCAGCTTCCCGTTTCACGCTGTACCCGGAAAAGTATACGATGGAAGTAACCATGCCAATGAGCGAAGACCGCAGAGTACTGCGGCAGAGCCTGATTCCTCAGCTTCTTGAAGGAGTCAGCTATAACCGCAACCGCCAGACGAAAGATATCGCTTTGTTTGAAATGGGCTCGGTGTTTCTTTCCGAAGAAGAGAATGCTGCTGTACAGCCGGAAGAACGTATTATGCTTGCTGCGGTAGTAAGCGGAAGATGGGAAAGCCACCTATGGCAGGGAGAAACAAAAAATGCAGACTTTTACGTGATGAAAGGAATTGCTGAAGGCATTCTTGAAGAGCTGCACGTAGAAAGCCGTGCTTCGTTCACTTTGGCAGAGCACAGTGATATGCACCCCGGCCGTACCGCAGACATACAGCTGGATGGAAAAACGGTGGGATACGTCGGCCAAATTCACCCAACAACGGCTGGTGAGTGGGATATAGCCGAAACGTATGCCCTGCAGGTTGATTTAACCTCCCTGCTTCAGGCGGTGGAAACGCCGGTTCGTTATCAAACGCTTCCGCGCTTCCCTTCCACTACCCGTGATATTGCAATTGTTGTGGATGAAAATGTGCCTGCAGTTGAAGTAAAAGAAGTCATTGAGTCCGCAGGTGGAAGCACGCTTTACAGCACCTCCCTGTTTGACGTTTATCAGGGCGAGAATCTAACGCCCGGCAAAAAATCCCTGGCGTTCACGCTGGTCTACCTGGATCCGGAAAGAACACTGACCGATGAAGAGGTCAGCTCCGCGCACAACCAGGTGCTTCGCATGCTTGAAGAAAAAACCGGGGCAGAGCTCAGGCAGTAAACAGCTGCCGGGCATCTCCCGGTTTAAAAAAGGGCCTGTAAAGGGAAAGATATTCAGAGCCTTTTTATTCTGTTACTATTAAGGAAAAGGCACATTCAAGAACAGGGGGCGGAAGACGTGGCTGATGATCAAAGTAAAAAACGCACTACGGTTACAATATACGGCCAGCAGTACACGATTGTCGGTGATGAACAACCCTCGCATATTAATCAGGTCGCCAATTATTTAGATAAGAGAATGAAAGAGTATAAAGCATACAATCCTTATTTGGATACGACCCGCCTGGCGGTATTGACGGCTTTAAACGTAGTGGATGACTATATAAAACTCAAAGAAGAAGTAAACAAGGACAAAGATTCTGAAGGGTAATGGCTATGGAAATAGTAATAAACGTTCTGCTTGTTGTGATTTTAATCGGAAGCTTTTTTACAGGGCTTCAAAGAGGCTTTGTTCTTCAATTGCTTCGCCTTGTCAGTCTGGTGGCAGCGTTTATTGTTGCGTTTTTATTCTATGAAGAAGTCGCGCAGTTTTTAGAACAATGGGTCCCCTACCCATTCGGCCAGCAGGCGGAGGGGACGTTCCTGGCTGCTTTTGATACCCGCAGCTTGTTTTATTATGCGATTGCCTTTCTTCTTTTGTTTATCGGCACCCGCATCATCGCCGGCTTTTTAACCGGAGCAGCAGGCGGCATTGCCAGACTTCCGGTGCTTAGAACGATTAATTACTGGCTTGGTGGTGTGCTTGGGGTGCTCGAAACGTACGTAATTTTATTCGTTGTGCTGGCTGCAGCTATGCTGATGCCGTTTCCGGCTCTTGAGCCGGTAATAAACAATTCGGCAGTCGCCAGCTTTATATTACATGAAACCCCATGGCTTTCCGGCTGGTACGAGCAAATCATGCCGGCAGACCCCGGGAACATGGACGGCCCAATAGAGAATGAAGGCTGACTTCCCTGTGTTTCACAGGGAAGTCTGTTTTTATGTCTTCAGCCCGGCGGCGTGAGCTTAGACAGAATTATTAACTCCCGTTATACTCAAAAAAGAATGCCTAACATGATTAAAGCTGACATGTGGAGGAGAATAGCATGAATAAAAAAGATCTGATCGGCCATTTGGAAACAATTGCTGTATATATGGAAATCAAGGGGGAAAACCCGTTTAAAATTTCTGCCTACCGTAAAGCGGCTCAAGCGCTTGAATATGATGAGCGTTCACTAAATGAAATTGAAGATGCTGGCAGCTTAAAAGGCATCGGTAAAGGCACAGCTGCGCTGATAAAAGAATGGCGGGACAACAACGGGGAAACAGAACTGATGCAGACGCTGACAGAAGAAGTGCCGGAGGGATTAATTCCGCTGCTGAAGCTGCCTGGACTGGGAGGAAAAAAAGTGTCGAAGCTCTATCAGGAGCTCGACATAACGGACCGGGACTCGCTTGAACAGGCGTGTTTAACTCATGAAGTACAGAATCTCGAAGGGTTCGGGGCGAAAACCGAGCAGAAAATACTCGAAGCGCTCGCAGAAGAAGGCAAGCGACCGGAGCGACTGCCGATTGCCTATATGCTGGAAATGGCCGAAAAGCTTGAAGCGTCCCTCGAAAAAGTGGAAGGGGTGCAAAGGTATGCGCGGGCTGGAAGTCTGCGCCGGGTGGAAGAGTCGGTGAAGGACCTGGATTATATTATGAGTGTGGAAAACGCCGAAAATGTCCGCAAACAGCTGGTGGAGATGCCCGAAATAACGAAGGTTATTAATGACGGTACAAGCAAGGTCAGCATTGAAATTAAAGGGGAATATAATGTTCAAGTAGATATTCGCCTGGTAAAGGAAGAAGATTTTGCAAGCACCCTGCATCATTTCACCGGTTCTAAAGACCATAATGTACAAATGCGGCAGCTCGCAAAGGAACGAAACGAAAAATTAAGTGAATACGGCATTGAAGATCAGAATGGACGCAAAACTACGTTTCAGAATGAAACCGAATTTTACGGCCACTTTGGTCTGCACTTTATTCCTCCCGAAGCGCGCCTGGGGAGAGATGAAACGGATAAATTCCGGCAGCCGTATTCATATATAGAAAAGAAGCATATCCGCGGTGATCTTCATATGCACACTACGTGGAGCGATGGGTCTCTTTCCATCCGTGAGATGGTGGAGGAAGTAAAGAAACACGGCTACGAATGGCTGGCTCTTACGGACCATTCTAAATACCTGCGGGTCGCCCACGGACTGGACGAAGAAAGAATCCGCAGGCAGATAGAAGAAATACGTAACGTCAGAGAAGAAGAAAAAAATATTCAGATATTTGCCGGTATTGAAATGGATATCCGGCCCGACGGAACGCTCGATATTGAGGATGAAGTTCTCGAAGAGCTTGATGTCGTCATTGCTTCCATCCATTCCTCCTTCTCCCAGACAGAAAAAGAAATTATGAACCGGATGGAACAGGCGCTGGAGCATCCGGAAGTAAATGTTATTGCCCATCCGACGGGAAGACTTTTAGGACGACGGGACGGATACAAAGTAGATGTAGACCGGCTGATGAAACGGGCGGGCGAAACAAACACAGCGCTGGAGCTGAATGCCAATCCCAACCGCCTGGATCTTTCGGCTGAATGGCTGAGAAAGGCTGCTGAGCATAATGTTCTTATTGCAATCAATACGGACGCCCACAACCCTGGTATGCTTGATCATATGGACGTAGGCATATCCATTGCCAAAAAAGCGCTTCTTCAGCCAGAGCAGATCATAAATACAATGACGGCGGAGCAGTTAAAAAAATGGCTGAAGCGCAAGAAACAATAGAACAACCAAAGAGGTGAGCATTGTTGAATGATAGAACACTCCGTGTGCTGGAATACGAAAAAATGAAAGAGCAGTTGCAGGCTCATGCCGGCTCCACTCTTGCCAAAGAACGGATTGAACGGCTGCAGCCCTACCGGGAGCTTGCGGAAGCGAAGGAAGCACAGAGCTTCACCGCGGAAGCAGCCAAAGTAATACGGCTTCGGGGACAGGCACCCCTCGGCGGCATACGCCAGATTCATGCCCATGTGCGCCGGGCTCAAATCGGCGGGATGCTGAACGCCGGCGAGCTCACAGAGGTTTCGGACACCCTGTATGCCGGCCGCCGGATACGGTCGTTTATTCTGGATATGACAGAAGAGACGGTGGATCTCCCGCTGCTTGAGGGGCTGGTGCGGCAGATAGTGACTCTCCCCGAGATTGAAAAGCAGATCCGTGACTGTATAGATGAAAACGGGGCGGTGCTAGACAGTGCAAGCTCCGCCCTGCGCGGACTCCGGCAGCAGATGAGAAGCCTCGAGTCATCGGTGCGTTCGAAGCTTGAACAGTACACCAGGTCGCCGGACCAGCAAAAACGCCTGTCTGATTCCATCGTAACGATACGCAACGACCGCTACGTGCTGCCGGTAAAACAGGAATACCGTTCGTCATTTGGCGGTATTGTTCACGACCAGTCGTCCACAGGGGCTACTCTTTTCATTGAGCCGCAGGCGGTCGTTTCGATGAATAACGAACTAAGAGAGGCAAGACTGAAAGAACAGCGGGAAATTGAGCGAATTCTCCAGGAACTGTCTTCATATATTGCTGAAGACGGGGAAGAGATTCTGGTAAATATGAATACGCTGACCGAGCTCGATTTCACATTTGCCAAAGCCTACTATGCAAGAGATCAGAAAGCGGTGCAGCCGGAGCTGAACAATGAAGGAAGGTTCCGGTTCATGGAGGCACGGCATCCGCTCATTGACCCGGAAGAAATGGTGCCGCTTGACTTGGAGCTTGGGGAAGAGTTTGGAACGCTTGTCATTACCGGCCCCAATACGGGCGGTAAAACCGTGACACTTAAAACGGCTGGTCTGCTGACGCTCATGGCCCAGTCAGGGCTGTTTGTCCTCGCAGAAGAAGAAGCAGAAGCCGCTGTATTTTCGAAAGTGTTTGCCGATATTGGAGATGAACAGTCGATTGAACAGAGCTTAAGTACGTTTTCTTCCCACATGACGAACATTGTAGATATCGTCAAGCAGGTGGACAGCGAATCGTTTGTGCTTTTTGATGAGATAGGCGCCGGCACCGATCCGGAGGAAGGCTCGGCTCTTGCCGTCAGCATTCTGGACTATGTCCAGGAAGCCGGGGGCAGATTGATTGCTACCACGCACTACAGTGAACTGAAAGGGTATGCGTACAACCGTGACGGGGTAATGAATGCAAGTGTCGAATTTGACGTGGAAACATTGAGGCCAACGTATCGGCTGCTCGTAGGTGTACCGGGCCGAAGCAACGCGTTTGCTATTTCAAGGCAGATCGGCCTGCCGGATTCTATTATTTCCAATGCAGAAAAAGAAATGAGCACAGATACAAAGCAGGTCGAAACGATGATTGCTTCTCTGGATGAACAAAGAAAAGAAACAGAATCGGCATGGCAGGAGGCAGATGACCTCCGGCAGGAAGCGTCCAGGCTCTGGCAGGAGCTGAATACTGCCTGGAATGAAGTGCTGCAAAAACGGGATCAGATTATTGCGAACGCAGAAGGTAAAGCAAAAAGCGAAGTCGATAAGGCGAAAGCCCAGGCGGAGGAAATTATTGCCGAGCTGAAGGAGATGCAGAAGGAAGGCGCGGAAATTAAAGAACACCGCCTGATCGAAGCCCGCAGGCAGATGGAACAGGCAGCTCCTGCGATGACCAAAAAGCAGAAACAGGTGAAACAAAAAGCCCAGCAAGAACGTACCTTTGAAGTAGGAGATGAAGTGAAGGTGCTTCGCTTCGGGCAGCGTGGACATATTGTAGAAAAGGTAAATGACAAGGAATTTCAGGTGCAGCTTGGCATCATGAAAATGACAGCGAAACCCGAAGAAATGGAAAAGCTCAAATCAGAGCCCGTGAAAGAGCCTAAACGTCAGGTCGCAACGACTTCTACAGCCGCCCCGGCAAAGCCCGAACTGGACCTGCGCGGGGAAAGATACGAAGACGCCGTACAGCGCCTCGAAAAATACCTCGATGAAGTAGTGCTCGCCGGTTACCGGGAAGTCCATATTATTCACGGAAAAGGCACCGGCGCTCTACGCAAGGGTGTAAAAGAATATTTGAAAAACCATCCCAGCGTAAAATCAACCAGGGATGGCGGGATGAATGAAGGCGGCATCGGTAACACGGTGGCAGAACTTAAGTAAGCGGAGGGGTGCACGTGGATGCGTGGATGGATAATGCTTTTATAAATACAGCTGGCAACTTCAGCGTTGCTGTACTCTCCCTGGTAATTTTTCTGTGGATATTTGAAATTATTACTCCTTACCGTAACTGGGAAGAAATCAAGAAAGGAAATATCGCTGTCGCCCTGGCGACGGGCGGGAAACTGTTTGGGGTTTCCAACATTCTTCATTATTCCATCATGCATAACGACGGTATCCTGTTTATGCTTCTATGGGGTTTTTATGGTTTTGTATTATTAATTTTAAGCTATTTAATATTTGAATTTCTTACTCCCATGTTTAAGGTGGATGAGGAAATCAGCAAAGATAACCGTGCAGTGGGAATCATTTCCTTTATTATTTCGGTAGGGGTTTCTTTTGTAATAGGTGCCGGAATTATCATTTAAATAGAAGAAAATGTAACGAAAAATCCACAAATAGTTAATTAATTAGGACTATGTATGTGCATTTTGGTTGACATCCCTTTATGGATTATGTACATTTATAACTAACTAAAATACTGTGCCAGTATTACCCAAACGCAATGAAGCGCCTTACTCTGTTACGGGAGTGAGGCGTTTTTAAAGGCATTATATCGGTTGGGTGAAGCAGGAACCGGCATGATGGATGGTTTTGTTTGAAAGGGTGGCAGATATATATGGGGAAAAATCCAAACAGGAAACATGCACAGATTATTGAGGCGGGAATCAAAGTAATCGCTGAACATGGTTATCATCAGGCTAAGGTG
Source organism: Marinococcus sp. LNHM4E3-1 (assembly GCF_056034405.1). Taxonomy (NCBI): domain Bacteria; kingdom Bacillati; phylum Bacillota; class Bacilli; order Caryophanales; family Bacillaceae; genus Marinococcus; species Marinococcus sp. LNHM4E3-1. The sequence goes on from NZ_JBQLID010000006.1 coordinate 72,143, forward strand.
TCGGATATTGCTAAAGAGGCAAAGGTGGCAGACGGCACGATTTATTTGTATTTTAATAATAAAGAGCACATATTAATTTCCATTTTCGAGGAAAAAATGCAGGAATTCATGCAGAAGCTTGAAATAATCATGCAAAAGGATATTTCTGTTAAAGAGCAGCTGTTTGAAATGGCCCAGCTGCAGCTTGAATTCATGGAAGGCCGGCCGGAGCTTGCTACGCTTGCCCATTTTGAACTTTTGCAGACAAAGGGTGAGATTCATGACAACATGCAGCGCATACTATCCCCGTTTTTTCAGGCGGTTATTGATATTATAAAGAGGGGAAAAGAGGAACAGGTTTTTTCTCGCTCGCTTTCCATTGAAATCGGAAGAATCTGTTTTGTCGGCATACTCAATGAAGCGATTACGACATGGGTAATGGAAAAAGGAAGCTATTCACTGGCAGCCCAGGGGCCGGCCCTTGCGGAAATAGTTTATCAGGCACTGAAGACGGAAATATAATCAGATGGAGCCTTTAAAAATTTTAAGCTAAACGTTAGCCAGTAAAGCACGGGAATGCTATAATAACGAAGAATAAATGCAAGGATAGAGATATAAAGGAGGAACCATTCATGGCTATTGTCAATGTATCGGACCAAAACTTTGCAGGTGAAACGTCTGATGGTGTAGTACTTGCGGACTTTTGGGCACCCTGGTGCGGACCTTGTAAAATGATCGCTCCGGTGCTCGAAGAAATCGACACCGAAATGGGCGAGCAGATTAAAATTGCTAAATTAGATGTTGATGAAAACCAGGAAACAGCCGGAAAATACGGCGTAATGAGTATTCCAACACTAATGATTTTTAAAGACGGCGAAGTCGTCGAGCAGGTTGTCGGCTTCCAGCCTAAGGAACAACTGGTGGAGCTTTTGAACAAACATTTGTAAAACACGAAACTGCTGGTCTCTGGGCCGGCAGTTTTTTGTTTCTTCTGATTTAAAAAAGGAAAGGAACACCATAGATATTACACGCCAAGAGGGGTTGGGCACATGACTCAATTAAAAGAAAAGCTGGCTATTCTGCCGGATCAGCCCGGCTGCTATTTAATGAAAAATAAACACGGGACCGTTATATACGTAGGTAAGGCAAAGGTATTGAAAAACCGGGTGAGATCCTATTTCACAGGGTCGCACGACGGAAAGACCCAGCGGCTCGTAATGGAAATTACCGATTTTGAATATATTATGACCTCTTCCAACCTGGAAGCATTAATACTTGAAATGAATTTAATTAAAAAGTACGAACCAAAATACAACGTGCTTCTTAAAGACGATAAATCCTACCCGTATATTAAAATCACCAACGAAGAGCATCCCCGGCTGATCATTACGAGAAAAATTAAAAAGGATGGCGGAAAATACTTTGGTCCGTACCCAAACGCCGGGGCGGCAAATGAAACGAAGAAGCTGCTTGATCAATTATATCCACTGCGCAAATGCCGGACGATGCCTGACCGGGTCTGTTTGTATTACCATATCGGCCAGTGTCTGGCCCCGTGTGAGTTTACGGTGACGAGGGACCAGTACGACGATATGATTCAGCAGATTGCACGGTTTTTAAACAACGGCCATCATGAAATCCGGGCGGAGCTTCAAACGAAAATGGAAACCGCTTCTGAACAGCTGGAGTTTGAACGCGCCAAAGAGCTGAGGGATCAAATACAGCATATTGATTCTGTGATGGAAAAACAGAAAATGTCTGTAAAGGATCAGGTGAACCGCGATGTGTTTGCCTACAGCTACGACAAAGGCTGGATGTGCGTGCAGGTATTTTTTGTAAGACAGGGAAAGTTGATCGAAAGGGACGTTTCCCTTTTTCCAATGTATCAGGAGCCGGAGGAGGATTTTCTTACCTTCCTGGGCCAGTTCTACATGCAGGAGCAGCATATAAAGCCGTCGGAAATATTTATTCCGGGCTCGGTGGATGCCTCTATGGCTGAACAGTTCGTAAACGTCCGGGTCCAGCAGCCAAAGCGCGGCCAAAAAAGGGAGCTGCTTGATCTGGCAGAAAAAAATGCCCGGCAGGCGCTCAGCGATCGCTTTGCATTAATTGAACGGGATGAAGAACGGACAATTAAAGCGGTGGAACAGCTCGGTGAAGCAATGGGCATTGATACTCCTTACCGTATGGAAGCTTTTGACAACTCGAATATCCAGGGTACAGATCCGGTAGCGGCAATGGTTACTTTTGTGGACGGCAAGCCCTGGAAGAAAGGATACAGAAAGTATAAGGTCCGGGATGTAAAGGGGCCGGATGACTATGCGTCCATGCGCGAGGTTGTGCGCAGAAGATACATCCGCCTCTTAAAAGACGAAGCGGCACTGCCGGATCTGATTCTTATTGATGGCGGGAAAGGCCAGTTGAGTGCAGCCGTCAGCGTTATCGAGGATGAGCTTGGTTTAAATATTCCGGTAGCGGGACTTGCCAAAGACGATAAGCACCGCACCTCGGAGCTTATAATGGGAGAAGAGGCTGTCAGAGTGCCCCTTGAGCGGCACAGCTCCGCCTTTTATTTGCTGCAGCGTGTGCAGGATGAAGTGCACCGTTTTGCAATTACCTTTCACCGTCAGACGCGCGGAAAAACGATGTTTTCCTCTCTTCTGGACGATATCAACGGGATCGGACAAAAGCGCAAGCAGATGCTTCTAAAGCATTTTGGTTCCGTGAAAAAAATGAAGGAGGCATCCTTTGAGGATTTTAAACAGCTTTCGCTCCCGGATGACGTTATTACGGAGCTGATGAAAAAGCTGGAGGAGGACTCCACTCTTTCGAAGTAAAAAACGTTCGCTGAGGCGCCTCAGCGAACGTTTTGCTATGCGGTCTGGTTTAGGTTACTCCCATTTTATATGCATAGTCGTGGATTTTTTCTTTTCTTCTATGTAAGTTTCCGCGTATGTATCCTTCATTTTTGACCACTGTTCTGCCAAAAATCCGCCTTCTAAAGCTTTCGTGAACGAATCTTCCTTTTCGTAAACAGACAGTTCAGCAATGACGTCTTTTTTTCTTTCTTTTTTCCATACAATCTCTCCCCAGCCGGCATCACGGAAAAAATCAGCGACCTCTCCGGGGGTACTGCATGGATAGCGGCGGGCGAGCTGTTTGCCGGCCCAGTATAATATCGCATGCTCGTCAGAGCCTAAAATATCAGGAAGAACATTTTTCCGCAGTAATTCGTATCCGAAGGCAGCCGGTTTATTTGTTTCTTCTTCCATTTCCATCACCACTTTCTTCACCTAATATTATACATGCTGGAGTTGGAAATCTCTATAGATTCCCAAAATCATACATGATATACTAATGCACGATTATGACGGAGGGACCGATATGAAAAATATTTTTGCAGAAAAAATGACACCATTTCGCATGATCATCGGTGCCTACGTTTTTTCAATGCTATTGTTCAGCTTACTGCTCTGGCTTCCGATCTCGCATCAGCCGGGGCATGAATTAACATATATAGAAGCTTTGTTTACCTCAGTATCCGCCGTGAGCGTAACAGGTCTGACAGTCATCCAGGTATCTGACACCCTGAGCGCTGTCGGGATTACGTTTTTGGCACTGGCGATGCAGGTAGGCGGCATTGGAATTATGTCTCTGGGCACGTTTGTGTGGATGGTTTTTGGAAGAAAAATTAATTTATCCCAGCGGTTACTGATTATGGTTGACCAAAATCAGTATAAGTTTTCAGGCATGGTCAAGCTGATGAGAAATATATTGCTTCTTGCTTTAGGAATTGAAGCAATGGGTATGCTGATACTCGGTACATACTTTCTTCGTTATTTTGACTCGACATGGGAAGCTTATTACCAGGGCGGATTTGCCGCACTGAGTGCTTTTACCAATGCCGGCTTTGATGTAACGGGACAGTCGCTGATCCCATTTGCTGAGGACTACTATGTCCTGTTTGTCGTCCTGACCCTGATTTTTGCCGGGGCAATTGGCTTTCCGGTTCTGATGGAGGTCAGAGAATATTTGACAAACAGGGAGCGGTTTAATTTCAGTCTGTTTACGAAAGTGACGACTACCACGTATTTTCTCGTGTTTGTGCTCGGGGCCGTCAGCATATGGGCACTTGAATTTGGCTTTTATTATGACGGTATGGCCTGGCATCAGCAGTTTTTCTTTTCGATGTTTAACTCAGCGACGACCAGGAGTGCCGGCTTATCGGTAATGGATGTTTCGGCGTTTTCTCTGCCTACTCTTTTGCTGATGTCCGGCCTGATGGTTATTGGGGCGAGTCCGTCGAGTGTCGGAGGAGGCATCCGGACGACGACGCTTGCTGTAATGTTTTTAACGATTCGGAGCTTTGCGCTTGGACGTTCGGATGTCAAAGTGTTTAACCGCCAGATTGACCCGGAGGATAAGCAGCGGACCTTTATTGTTATATCCTTTTTCATTGTAGGCTTATTGGCTGCGATTACTCTAATCAGTGCATTTGAACGTGGCAATGCGGAAGTGGAATTAATTGATATTATTTTTGAAACAAGCTCGGCCTTCGGAACCTGCGGGCTTTCGACTGGGCTGACGGATGATTTTTCCACACCAAGCCATGTCCTGCTCATGTGCCTGATGTTCATCGGACGGGTGGGAATACTGGTGTTTTTATTCTCAGTGAAAAAGAAAGAAACGAAATCACATTATAGATATCCAACAGAACGCATAATTATTGGTTAGCCGGAGAGGGGATTCTCCGGCTCTCTTAATTGCCGGGAAAGTGAATCGCATAAAGTATGAATAATATGCATTTAAGATGCTGTATACGTTTTCTTGACGGGTAATTTTAGGGGGAGTACAATTAACGTAACGTTTCGCACAATTCCTTGAATAATTCTTTTCCATTTTGTGACTAATTGGTTGTATAGTGCATGCATATGCATTTTGCAAAACGGAAAAGAGGCAGGAGACACGGCCGGTACACAAGTACATATAAAACAGGAAGCTTTAATTCTGTTTATTGTGCGGGCGGTGGAAAGTTCAGCAGGGGGGTAATGGAGCCGGAAAAGAAAGCAATGCAGAAAAACAGGATGGAGAGAATTTTTATGCTAATGGAGGAGGATGAATATGGCTTTAAATAAGGAATTTGCCGCCCGGAGGCTGCACTCGCTTCTTGGTATTATTCCAATTGGACTATTTTTGATGCAGCACTTCGTAGTAAACCATTTCGCGACCAGGAGTGCTGAAGCGTTCAACGGAGCGGCTCACTTTATGGAAAATTTACCGTTTCGTATCTTTTTAGAGATGTTTCTCATTTATATTCCCATACTATTTCACGGGATTTATGGACTTTATATCGTATTTCAGGGCAAGGCGAATGCGAAGCGTTTTGGCTACTTTCGTAACTGGATGTACATTTTCCAGCGTATTACCGGGGTATTCCTGTTAGTGTTTATTACCTGGCACGTCTGGGACACATGGGTGCAGGCACAGTTTTTCGGTGCGGATGTAAACTACCAGATGATGGCTGATATCGTAGCGAACCCATGGATGCTTGCATTTTACATTGTAGGTATACTGGCTGCTACATTCCACTTTTCAAACGGCTTATGGTCCTTTTTGGTTACATGGGGCATTACGGTTACACCAAAAGCCCAGCTGGCTGCAACATACTTCACCCTGGCCGTTTTCGTAGCAATGTCTGTGATTGGCCTTCGTGCTATTTTCGCATTCGTATAAGATCGGTTTTTAAATAAACTAAAGGAGTGAAACATCCGCATGAGTAATGGAAAAGTTATTGTCGTAGGCGGCGGACTGGCAGGACTGATGGCAACAATCAAGGCCGCTGAAGCAGGTTCTCAAGTGGACTTATTTTCAATTGTACCGGTAAAACGTTCTCACTCTGTCTGTGCTCAGGGCGGCATGAACGGTGCCGTCAATACAAAAGGGGAAGGGGACTCCCCGTGGGAGCACTTTGACGATACTGTATACGGGGGCGACTTTCTTGCAAACCAGCCTCCAGTGAAAGCTATGACCGAAGCAGCTCCGGGGATCATTCACCTGATGGACCGTATGGGCGTTATGTTCAACCGGACCCCTGAAGGACTGCTCGACTTCCGCCGTTTCGGCGGCACCCAGTTCCACCGTACAGCTTACGCCGGAGCAACGACCGGCCAGCAGCTGTTGTATGCGCTCGATGAGCAGGTTCGCCGTTATGAAGTGGAAGGCCTGGTCAACAAATATGAGGGATGGGAATTTCTTTCAGCTATTCTGGATGAGGAGCAGACCTGTAAAGGGATTGCTGCCCAGAACCTGCGTTCGATGGAAATTGAAACGTTCCGGGCTGACGCGATCATTATGGCTACTGGGGGACCCGGCATCATTTTCGGTAAATCCACGAACTCCATGATCAATACCGGCTTTGCCGCCTCATCGCTTTATCTTCAGGGCGTCAATTATGCCAACGGTGAATTTATCCAGATTCACCCGACTGCCATCCCTGGCGATGACAAACTCCGTCTGATGAGTGAATCTGCACGGGGGGAAGGCGGACGCATCTGGACATACAAAGACGGTAAGCCATGGTACTTCCTGGAGGAAAAATATCCGGCTTACGGTAACCTGGTTCCGCGCGACATTGCAACACGTGAAATCTTTGATGTCTGTGTTAACCAAAAACTTGGTATTAACGGAGAAAACATGGTTTATCTGGACCTTTCCCATAAAGATCCGCATGAGCTCGACGTGAAGCTTGGCGGGATCATGGAAATCTATGAAAAATTCATGGGCGATGATCCGCGGAAAGTGCCAATGAAAATCTTCCCTGCCGTACACTATTCGATGGGCGGCATGTGGGTTGACTATAACCAAATGACAAACATTCCGGGTATTTTCGCTGCTGGGGAATGTGACTATACCCAGCACGGCGGTAACCGCCTCGGAGCAAACTCCCTGCTTTCCTCTATATACGGCGGGATGGTTGCCGGGCCGAACGCGGTGGAGTATGCCAACAGCCTGGAAAAATCAGCGGAAGATCTTTCTTCTTCGCTTTTTGAAACAAAGAAACGGGAAGAGCAGCAGGAGTTCGACAAAATTATGAACATGGACGGCACTGAGAATGCCTACGCACTTCATAATGAACTCGGTGAATGGATGACAAACAACATGACTGTGGTCCGGGAAAATGATAAGCTGCTCGAAACAGACGATAAACTCCAGGAGCTTCTCGAACGCTGGGAAAACATTAACATGCATGACAGCTCCAAATGGAATAACCATGCCGCCATGTTCACCCGTCAGCTTAAAGGAATGATCCACCTGGCCCGCGTGATGACTCTGGGAGCTTATCACCGTAATGAAAGCCGCGGTGCTCACTATAAGCCTGAGTTTCCGGAGCGTAATGATGAAGACTTCCTGAAAACAACGAAGGCTCATTACAATCCGCAGACCAATCATCCGGAATTTGAGTACGAAGAGGTTGACACTTCGCTGATCAAGCCGAGAAAACGGGATTATTCCCAAGGAAAAGCATCTTCTGAGAAGGGAGCAAGTAACTAATGAGTGATGCACAAGCGCAAGAAACGCGTAACGCAGAAGAAACCGATACTAAAAAAGTAAAGTTTATTATTACCCGGCAGGATGACCCGGACAGTCCTTCCTATGATCAGGAATTTGAAGTTCCTTACAGAGAAAATATGAACGTTATTTCCGCACTGATGGAAATCCGCAGAAACCCTGTCGACAGCCAGGGTAACCAGGCCAATCCTGTTATCTGGGATATGAACTGTCTCGAGGAAGTATGCGGCGCATGCTCGATGATTGTAAATGGTACAGCCCGCCAGTCCTGTACGGCCTTAATTGATCAGCTTGAACAGCCGATCCGTCTGGAGCCGATGAAGACATTCCCGGTAATGAGAGACCTTCAGGTGGACAGAAGCCGGATGTTTGATTCCCTGAAAAAGGTTAAAGCATGGATTCCAATTGACGGTACGTATGATCTTGGTCCCGGACCGAGAATGGCCGAAAATAAACGCCAGTGGTCGTATGAGCTCTCCAAATGTATGACGTGCGGAGTATGCCTCGAGGCCTGCCCGAACGTAAACGATGACTCTTCATTTATCGGTCCTGCGGCTATTTCCCAGGTTCGCTTGTTTAACTCCCACCCGACCGGGGAAATGAACAAATCCGAGCGTCTGGAAGCCTTGATGGGTGAGGGCGGTATCAGCGGCTGCAGTAACGCACAGAACTGTGTGGAAGTTTGTCCGAAGGGCATTCCTTTAACGACTTCCATTGCAGCAATGAACCGCGAAACAAATATTCAGTCGTTTAAAAACTTTTTTGGCGGCGGGAACTAATTGATCAAAAGGCAGCCTCCGGGCTGTCTTTTGATTTATGGTTTATGAAAATGATCTTCCTGGCGAGTCGGAAAAACCTGGTGTCTTTTTGAAGAAGGCGGCCACTGCGTCTGTTCTTGTTTCCCTTAAATCAGAGTGGTACAATGTAGAAGTATTTACATACTGAAACCGCTGATAATAGTAGTGCACCGTACGCTCTGGATTTATGGAGCAGTTCGCAGTTGCGACTTTATTAAGGGTGAAGTACAATATAAAAAGCCTGCTTTCGAGAAAAACGTACATGGTGCGCATTTCTTAGTGAAAGCGATCTATATTGAAAAGGGGTATGAATCATGCAGGAAAAAACATTTACTATTACAAACGAAACAGGAATTCACGCGCGCCCAGCGACACAGCTCGTAAACAAAGCCGGTCAGTTTTCTTCAGATATTTCTTTAGAATATAACGGCAAATCGGTAAACCTTAAATCCATCATGGGTGTTATGTCTCTTGGCGTTGGAAAAGGCTCCGAGGTCACGGTTAAAATCGAAGGCAACGACGAAGAAGACGCTATGGAAGCAGTGGATCAAGTGATTAAAGAAGGGCTTGGAGAATAATGAGTGCCAGCCTGACCGGAATTGCTGCCTCGAAAGGAATAGCGATTGCAAAAGCTTTCCTTTTGGAACAACCGGAATTGGATGTAAGTAAACAACCGGTGGATAACGCCCAGGACGAAATTGCAAGATTTAAAGAAGCAGTCCAGGAGTCCAAGCAGGAACTTCAGGTTATTAAAGAAAAAACACTTCAGGACATGGGAGAAGATCAGGCTGAGATTTTCTCTGCACACCTGCTCGTGCTGGAAGACCCTGAGATTATGGACGGTGTCTCCAGTAAAATTACGGAGGAAAGTGCCAATGCAGAATACGCTCTCAGTGAAGTAGCGAACATGTATGTAGATATGTTTGAGAACATGGATAATGAATACATGAAAGAGCGTGCTGCAGATATCCGGGATGTGTCAAAGCGTGTACTTATGCATTTGTTTGGTCTCGAAAATACCAGCCTGGCAACAATTGATCAGGAAGTAGTCGTTATTGCTGATGATCTGACCCCGTCTGATACTGCTCAATTGAATGAATATGTGCAGGGTTTTGCTACAGACATCGGCGGGCGTACTTCTCACTCTGCGATTATGGCCAGATCGATGGAAATTCCGGCTGTAGTTGGAACGAAAGAAGCAACGGGCACGATTAATCAGGGCGATCTTTTGATTGTTGACGGCCTTGAAGGCCGGGTAATCATCAATCCGGGCGACGATGAAGTGCAGGAGTATAAAGAAAAGCTGGAGCAGTTTAACCGCCAGAAAGAAGAGTGGGCAAAACTGGTCAACGAACCGACAAAAACAGACGACGGCCATACGGTGGAATTAGCAGCCAATATCGGCACCCCGAATGACCTCGACGGTGTCCTGGCTAACGGTGCTGAAGGTATCGGTTTGTACCGGACAGAGTTCTTGTATATGGGCAGAAATGAACTTCCTTCCGAGGAAGAGCAGTTCGAAGCTTACAAAGAAGTGCTTGAGCGTATGGAAGGAAAGCCAGTCGTTATACGTACACTTGATATCGGTGGTGACAAAGAGCTCCCTTATCTGGACCTGCCAAAAGAAATGAATCCGTTTCTCGGCTTTCGTGCGATCCGTCTCTGTCTTGAAGAGAAGGATATGTTCCGGACGCAGCTGCGTGCTCTGCTGCGGGCCAGTTCTTATGGGAAATTAAAAATAATGTTCCCGATGGTGGCAACAGTAGAAGAAGTGCGTGAAGCAAAATCGATGCTTGCAGAAGCCAAAAAAGAGCTGCAGGATGAAAACATCGAGGTCTCCGGAGATATTGAAGTAGGTATTATGGTAGAAATTCCTTCCACAGCGGCAGCAGCAGAAATTTTTGCCAAAGAAGTAGATTTCTTCAGTATTGGGACAAACGACTTGATCCAATACACACTTGCTGCAGACCGTATGAGCGAAAAAGTAGCTCATTTGTATCAGCCTTATCACCCGGCAATCCTTCGCTTAGTTAAAAATGTGATCGATGCCGCTCATAAAGAAGGCAAATGGGCAGGTATGTGCGGCGAAATGGCCGGCGAGCCTGTAGCGGTTCCTCTTCTTTTAGGACTCGGATTGGATGAATTCAGTATGAGTGCGACTTCAGTACTTCCAGCAAGAACCCAGCTCCGTTCATTGAAAAAAACGGACGCAGAGGGTCTTGTAGAAGAAGCAATGAAATGTTCCACAGCAGATGAAATTGCTGAACTTGTTGAGAGCAGAGGATTTGTCATTCAATAAGCTGGAATGAGAAAAATACAAAAAGCCTGGAACCGTTGGTAGGTTCCGGGCTTTTTTGTGGGTGATGAAACGTGTATTTTCTTGTATACTGAAAAAGTTGATGTTTTTCAGCTGAAAAAGCTGTTGAACGGAAATTATAAAATTGTCAGCAGCTCAGGATTCACACAGGAAAGGTTAGAAAGCCTGTTTGGTGTCCAAGCCGGATAACAAGGTCTGAAAATGGAGAGAAGCGAATATGAAACAACCTATTGGCGTTATTGATTCAGGTCTTGGAGGCCTGACTGTTGCCCGCGAAATTTTAAGGCAGCTGCCGAAAGAAGAAATGATATACATAGGGGACACTGCCAGGTGTCCATACGGACCTCGTCCAATTGAAGAAGTACGGGAGTTCACCTGGCAGATGATTGCACGGCTGCAGTCTGAAAATATTAAAATGCTCGTGATTGCGTGCAACACGGCAACGGCCGTGGTGCTTGAGGAAGTAAAACAAATATTGGATATTCCGGTCATAGGTGTGATAACACCGGGGGCCATATCCGCGTTGAAGGTGACAAAAACAGATCAGGTAGCAGTGATTGGCACCAGCGGAACCATTCACAGCGGTGCTTACGAACGGGCGTTGAAATCTATTAATGAAGAGGTCGAAATCACCTCGCTTGCCTGCGTGCCCTTCGTACCGCTCGTAGAACAGGGGCAGTACGAGGGCAGAGCCGTTCTTGATATTGTGAAGCAGACACTGCTGCCTTTAAAACAAGCTTCATATGATACGCTGATTTTAGGCTGTACTCATTATCCGCTGCTCGAAGACGTAATTCAGGAAGCGGTTGGACCGGACATCCAGTTAATTTCATCCGGTGATGAAACAGCCAGGGAAGTAAGCACACTGCTTAATTATCATGAAACGTTAAATACGGGAGAAACCCCTCCGTTTCACAGGTTTTACACGACCGGGCCCGAAAAAGAATTTCGGAGTATAGCAAACCAATGGATGGACCAGGATATAGAGCAGGTCGTGTCCATTCAACTCGATAATGACGACCGTTTTGCCGGAAGTGAAAAGAAAGGAAGATTGTATGAATCGATTGGACGGAAGGGAATGGAATGAGCTTCGTTCTATTCAAATTGAAACAGATTATTTAAAGCATCCGGAGGGTTCAGTACTTATATCCTTTGGACAGACAAAGGTAATTTGTACAGCGAGTATTGAAGAACGGGTTCCGCCTTTTATGCGCGGAGAGAAGAGGGGTTGGATCGCAGCCGAATATTCGATGCTGCCAAGAGCAACAGAAACCCGTAATATCCGCGAAGCGGCCCGGGGCAAGCTTACCGGAAGAACGATGGAAATCCAGCGCTTAATCGGGCGGGCTCTCCGTGCGGTCGTGGACCTGAAGCTTCTCGGGGAACGCACCGTCTGGATTGACTGCGACGTGATTCAGGCAGACGGGGGAACGCGTACGGCTTCGGTGACAGGAGCTTTTATTGCTCTCGCTATGGCTGTGCAGTCCTACCATGAGCTGGGGAAATTTAAAGGCTTCCCTATTACAGATTATTTAGCAGCTGTTTCTGTAGGGCTTAACGCGGAACAGGAAACGATCCTCGACCTTGCCTATGCAGAAGATTCGCAGGCAAATGTAGATATGAACGTAGTAATGACGGGAAAAGGCGAGTACGTGGAAGTACAGGGCACGGGCGAAGAAGCCTCGTACACAAGAAGACAGCTTAACAGTATGCTCGACTCTGCAGAGGCGGGAATGTATGAAATCATCCAGCTTCAAAAGCAGGTTATCGGGCCTGCTGCAGCTTCTATCCAGGAGAGCTTTTCAGACGATGACAGCGGAAGGGAGTTATAAATGAACACGGTAGTAATAGCTACGAAAAATCCGGGAAAAGTCAAAGAGTTTGAACACATGTTTGGCAGCGGGTATAAAGTGGAATCGTTACTGGAGAAAAATATTGATGACATTCCAGAAACCGGAGCCACCTTTGAAGAAAATGCGATTATTAAGGCCGAGGCTGTAAGAGATCATCTCAACTGCACGGTAGTTGCAGATGATTCCGGGCTGGAGATTGACGCCTTAGACGGACGTCCGGGTGTTTACTCCGCTCGTTATGCAGGAGAAGAAAAAGATGATGAAGCGAATATAGAAAAAGTGCTGCATGAAATGAAGCAGGTGCCCCGTGGCGGGCGGAGTGCCCGTTTTGTATGTGTGTTGGCTGTGGCATTTCCAGACGGCAGCGTGCATACATTTACGGGAACATGTGAAGGGGAGATAGCAGAATCGAAAGCTGGAGATAACGGCTTTGGTTATGATCCTGTGTTTTACCTGCCGGACTACGGGAAAACGATGGCAGAGCTGACTGCAGAAGAAAAGCACCGTATCAGCCACAGGGGCAATGCACTTGAAAAGCTACGGGTCCAGGGAAAAAATCTTCTGCAGGACGACTGAAAATAATTTTTACGAATCATAGAGAGCTGGAGGCAGAACGAATGGACATTTTAGTGGTAAGCGACAATCATGGAAGTGAAGAAGTATTAAAGCAGGTACTTGACCGTCATCAGAATGAGGTAAGTGCTGTATTGCATTGCGGAGATTCGGAAGCATCACCTGAAAATAAACTGTTAAGCGATGTGCATATCGTCCAGGGCAATGTAGACAGTCCGGGAAACTTTCCTGATGAATTAACAGTGGACGTAGGCCATATTAAAACGTACCTTACCCACGGTCATTTGTACCAGGTGAAAACGTCTTATGCTTCGCTCTTTTCCAAGGCTGAGCAGATCAATGCTGATCTGGTTTGTTCCGGGCATACTCATATAGCTGGGGCGTTTGAGGAGGATGGAACGATTTTTGTGAATCCAGGAAGCCTGCTTCTCCCACAGGAGCGTCCTGAACAGACATATGCTATTGTAAATGTCTCTAACCAGGGCCAGTCGATCAACGTTCATTTCTATGAAAGAGAGTCAGGCAGCGAGCTTCTTGAACTTTCGCAAAGCTTTCCGTTTCCAGAGGGAGAATAAAATCCCTCCGGAAACCTTTATTGACTTTTAAGGAAAAATATTTTAACATAATGAATGTCGCAAAAAACAGATGTCCCAGTAGCTCAGCTGGATAGAGCAACAGCCTTCTAAGCTGTAGGCCGCAGGTTCGAGTCCTGCCTGGGACACCATTTCCTAATTTAATTAATGATATGTTCAGAGACAGAAGGGGATCTCCTTTTCTGTCTCTTTTTATTTATTTCCGGCAGCGGGAAAAGAAGCCGAAGAAAACGCTTCAGGGTACTTTTTCTCGGGCTTTAGAAAAGAAAAGTGTCAGATTATATTTCGAGATCATGGACAATAGAGCATATATCTGATGCAGAAGTACAAATTATCTAAAAAGTTTATACAAAATGGTTGACCATAAACTGTATTCGGCGTAATATATACGTCAAACGTTAAAAATGTATTCAGAGAAAGAACATTTGCCTTTTGAGGGTGTACACGTTACCCTATGCATTAAGAAGGCAGAAGATAGATTGAAGGGGCGCAGAGGTGATATCAGTGGCGGAACAATGGATATTTTTGGATGGAGAGTTCGTCAAAAAGGAAGATGCCAAAATCTCCGTATATGATCATGGTTTTTTATACGGCGACGGTGTTTTTGAAGGCATTCGCGTATATAACGGAAATATTTACAAACTGGATGAACACCTCTTGCGTTTATACCACTCTGCGAAATCGATTATGCTTGATATCCCTCAATCAAAAGAAGATATGACGGAAATTATCAGGCAGACGCTGCAGAAAAATAAACTTGAAGATGCTTATATCAGGCTTGTTGTTTCAAGAGGTGTAGGAAATCTTGGCCTGGATCCGGCATCGTGTGCGAACCCTTCTATTATAGTTATAGCAGAGGAGCTTGCAATCTATCCAAAAGAATTTTACGAGCACGGTCTTGAGATTGTGACAGTCGCTACCCGGCGGAACCGGCCGGATGTGCTGAGTCCGAAAGTGAAATCATTAAATTATTTAAATAATATATTGGTGAAGATGGAAGCAAGCCTTGCAGGGGTCAGTGAAGCTTTAATGCTTAACGACCAGGGTTATGTGGCGGAAGGCTCCGCAGACAATATCTTTATTATTAGAAACGGCGTGCTGATGACACCCCCAGGGTACATCGGGGCTTTAGAGGGCATCACCCGACAGGCGATCCTGGAAATGGCCGAGGATATGGGATATGATGTGCGCGAAGAAGCGTTTACAAGGCACGATGTCTACACCGCAGAAGAGGTTTTTCTGACCGGGACAGCTGCAGAAGTCATTGCCGTTGTAAAGGTAGATGGAAGAGTAATCGGCGATGGTCAGCCGGGAGAAGAGACGAACCGGCTATTGCGCGCGTTCAGACAAAAGGTAGTAGAAGACGGAGTAAAAGTTTATTCAGACAATTCCCGCATAGAGATTGGCTAATTGCCTGATTAGATGTACAATATAATTAAATAGTATTGATAAATCGACGACAGGGACCAGTAAATAATAGATTTTCCTTCACAGAGAGCTGCCGTGGCTGAAAGAGCAGCAGGAAATCGTATTGAACTCCCCCTTGAGAGCTTTCCTGAACCTGAGTAAGGAAGGCCGGATGCCGACACGGCCTCCGTTATGGCAAACCGAACCGGAAAAACGGTTCTTAAGGCAATAAGTGCGAGCTTATTGTAAAAAAGGGTGGTACCGTGAAAAGCAGACGTCTTTTCGCCCCTTTAGAGCAGCAGCAGCTGTCTATTGGAGGTGAAAGGGCGTTTTTTATTATCCGGAGAGGTCCTTTTTAAGGGTGGCGGCATTGAAGCAGGCATGGAGAAAAAAGTGATTTGAGTATAAAAGGAGGAGCGAGTATGAACACAAGAGTGAGAGAAGTAAAAGGGCGCGAATTGAAGGATGAAAACCAGGAAATGAGTGGCTCAAGCATGCTGATCCAGGCGTTGGCCCGGGAAAATGTAGATACCATTTTTGGCTATCCCGGCGGAGCCATTCTTCCGACGTACGATGAAATCTACCGTACCGGTATCCGGCATATCCTCTCCCGTCATGAGCAGGGCGCCATTCATGCAGCAGAAGGGTACGCAAGAGTTTCAGGGAAGCCCGGTGTTTGTGTAGTAACATCAGGACCCGGAGCTACAAATGTGGTAACCGGCATTGCCGACGCCATGATTGATTCTCTCCCTCTTGTGGTTGTGACCGGCCAGGTGGCAACATCAGTGATTGGTACGGACGCCTTCCAGGAAGCGGACATCCTGGGCATTACGATGCCGATCACAAAGCATAATTTCCAGGCTCGAACGGTGGAAGACCTTCCGAGAATTATCCGGGAAGCATTCCATATTGCTACTACCGGCCGTCCGGGACCAGTCGTAATCGATCTGCCTAAAGACGTATCCATTGCCTCCGGGATGTTTCATTACGACGACGAGCCGAATCTCCCCGGGTACCAGCCAACGTATACGCCGAACAAGCTTCAAATCCGTAAGCTTGCTGAGGCGGTATCGAAAGCCAAACGCCCGGTTATACTTTCAGGAGCAGGCATTCTGCATGCCGGAGCTTCCCCGGAACTGCTTGAATTTGTTGAACAGCAGCAGATCCCAGTCGCTTCTACGCTTCTTGGACTTGGCGGTTTTCCAGGCACTCATGAGCTGGCACTCGGCATGGCGGGGATGCACGGAACGTACGCAGCCAATATGGCTCTCCATGAAGCCGACCTGCTTATCAATGTAGGTGCCCGCTTCGATGACCGTGTCACCGGCAATCTCGAGCACTTTGCCCCGCAGGCAACAGTCGCCCATATTGACGTTGATCCGGCAGAAATCGGTAAAATCATCGAGACGCATATTCCGGTAGTAGGAGACGCCAAAGAAGCATTACGCCTGTTAAATGAAGTGAATCCGAAGCCGGGCGAAAGCGTGCGCTGGAGAATGAAAGTGGACGAATGGCAGCAGGAGTTCCCGCTCTGGTACAAAGAAGGCTCTGAATATATTAAACCGCAAAAGCTTACAGAGCTTGTTTACGAAAAAACGAACGGTGAAGCAATCATCACCACGGACGTCGGCCAGCATCAGATGTGGGCAGCCCAGTATTACAAATTCGATCATCCGAACGCCTGGGTAACAAGCGGCGGTCTTGGAACGATGGGCTTCGGTTTTCCAGCCGCTATCGGTGCCCAGTTTGCTGAGCCGGACCGTCAGGTGGTAGCTATTCTGGGAGACGCCGGCTTCCAAATGACGATGCAGGAGCTTTCCATCCTGCAGGAGCTGAACCTTCCGGTGAAAGTACTTCTGGTCAACAACGCTTCCCTTGGTATGGTCCGCCAGTGGCAGCAGCTCTTCTATGAAGAGCGGTATTCCAACTCCCTGTTTCCGATCCAGCCGGATTTCGTGAAGATGGCGGAAGCGTATGATATTAAAGGGTATAAAATTACCGACGAAAATGAAGTAGCGGGGGTGCTTGAAGAAGCATTCAATTACAACGGCCCGGTGCTTATCGACTGCAGAGTGCACGAAGAAGAAAACGTGTATCCGATGATCGCTCCCGGGCAGGGGCACCATCAAATGGAAGGAGTGAAACCATGAGGCGGACCATTACAGCGACAGTAAACAATACAACAGGAGTGATGAACCGCATTACGGGTCTGTTTGCCCGCCGTCATTTTAATATTGAAAGCATTACGGTTGGAATGACGGAAAACCCGGAAGTGTCCAGGATGACATTTGTAGTAAATGTGAGCGACCAGCGGGGGCTAGACCAGGTCATCAAGCAGCTGAATAAGCAGGTGGATGTATTAAAAGTCCGTGATATTACCGATGAAGCGATTGTAGCCAGAGAACTTGCGATGATTAAAGTCATGACAGTTTCCGGCCAGCGTGGAGAAATATCGGATTTAATTGCCCCGTTCCGGGCCACAGTTATCGATGTGGGAAGAGAAAGCGTCACGATTCAAGTGACCGGAGATACCCCGAAAGTGGAAGCGCTCATCGACCTGTTAAGGCCTTACGGCATTAAAGAAATGGCCCGGACGGGTGTGACAGCCTTTCAACGGGCTACTAAAAAAAGCAGTGATCAAACCAGGTATTCCATTATTAATTAATGAGTATTCATAAAAGGAGAGGTTCCAGCAATGGCAAAGGTATTTTATAACAACGATGTAAATGAGGCAGCACTCCAGGAGAAAACAGTAGCAATCGTAGGGTATGGCTCACAGGGGCACGCTCACGCACAAAACCTCCGGGAAAGCGGCGTTCACGTTATCATTGGGCTCCGTCAAGGAAAGTCGTGGGACAAGGCGTCGGAAGATGGGTTTGAAGTATATTCGGTAAAAGAAGCGTCAGCGAAAGCAGACGTTATCATGATCCTGCTTCCGGATGAGTATCAGCCGACGATTTACACAGAAGAAATCAAGCCGGAGCTTAAAGCTGGAAAAGCGATCGCGTTTGCGCATGGTTTCAATATTCATTTCAGCCAGATCCAGCCGCCGGAAGATGTGGACGTGTTCATGGTAGCGCCGAAAGGGCCGGGACATATCGTGCGCCGGACATTTGAACAGGGAGCCGGAGTGCCTGCTCTGTATGCTGTGTACCAGGACGCAAGTGGAAACGCCACAGACTCTGCGCTTGCTTATGCAAAACAAATCGGTGCGGGACGTGCCGGAATTTTGGAAACATCGTTCCAGGAAGAAACAGAAACTGACCTTTTCGGAGAGCAGGCTGTTCTTTGCGGCGGAACGTCCGCGCTTGTTAAAGCCGGATTCGAAACGCTTGTTGAAGCCGGGTATCAACCGGAAATTGCCTACTTTGAGTGTCTGCACGAGCTGAAACTGATCGTTGATTTAATGTATGAAGGCGGCCTTGAAGGCATGCGCTATTCCATTTCAGACACCGCTCAGTGGGGAGATTTTCAGGCTGGTCCACGCATCGTAACAGAAGATACTAAACAGGCGATGAAAGGCATCCTGACTGATATTCAAACTGGCCGTTTTGCCAAAGGATGGATCGCGGAAAATCAGGCGAACCGCCCAGAGTTCAACGCTACCAACGCCCGTGAAAGAAATCACCTCGTTGAGCAGGTAGGCCGCGAACTCCGCGAAATGATGCCGTTTGTTAACCCAAATTCCAAGGGAGTGTAATGCTGTGAAAAACATTAACGTTTTCGATACGACGCTTCGAGATGGAGAGCAGACGCCGGGCGTCAACCTGAACTTTGAAGAAAAGCTTCAAATTGCGAAACAGCTCGAACGTCTGGGTGTTGATATTATTGAAGCGGGATTTCCAGCCGCTTCTAAAGGCGATCTTCGTTCTGTGAAGGAAATTGCGGATACTGTCAAAAACAGTTCAGTAACCGGGTTGTCCCGGGCGCTGACTTCTGATATCGATGCCTGCTGGGAAGCGTTAAAAGGAGGGGCAGAGCCAAGAATCCACGTATTTTTGGCCACCTCCCCCATCCACCGTGAGCATAAGCTTCATATGACCCAGGCAGAGGTGATTGAGACAGCGGTGAACGCAGTGCGCTATGCAAAAGAGCGTTTTGCCAAAGTCCAGTTTTCTGCAGAGGATGCCTGCCGGACTGAGCTTCCGTTCCTGGCAGAAGTTGTCGAAGCAGTCATTGATGCCGGAGCAGACGTAGTAAATCTGCCGGACACGGTCGGATTTATTATGCCGGAGGAGATTCGCAGCATGTTCCGCTATATTAAAAGCGAAGTGCCGAACGCAGATAAAGCTGTACTGTCTGCGCACTGTCATGACGATCTCGGCATGGCTACTGCTAATTCGCTGGCTGCTGTAGAAGGCGGCGCCGAACAGGTGGAATGCACGATTAATGCGGTTGGGGAACGTGCCGGCAATGCTTCTTTGGAAGAAATTGCTGTAGCTCTTCATATCCGTAGTGATTTTTACGGTAAGTCCACTAATATTACGCTGAACGAAATTAAACGGACAAGCAGCCTTGTCAGTTCACTGATGGGGATGCAGGTTCCAAACAATAAAGCCGTTGTCGGCGACAACGCATTTGCGCATGAATCAGGAATTCATCAGGACGGAGTGCTGAAAGAAACATCCACGTATGAAATTATTACGCCGGAGCTCGTCGGTGTAGAAGCGAACCGGATGGTGCTCGGCAAGCTTTCCGGACGTCACGCCTTTAAAGAAAAGATTATTTCTCTTGGCTACAATGCCACCGAAGAAGAAATCAATAAAGTATTTAAATCATTCAAAGAGCTCGCAGATAAGAAAAAAGAAATTACAAATGAAGATATTTTTGCTTTAATGGCCGATGAAAAAGCCGGCGATGCAATGAAATATTATTCTCTTGAGACACTGCAGGTGACGTACGGCACCTCAAATATACCGACAGCCACAGTTACGGTGCTGGATCAGGCAGGAGAGCGTATCGAACACGCAGGTACTGGCTCGGGCAGCGTGGAGGCCCTTTACAACACGCTTGAAAAAATTGTAGGGGAAGGCTTTACGCTCCAGGATTACCGTATCCAGTCCACGACCGGCGGCCGGGACGCTTTGGCAGAAGTATTTGTACGGCTGGCATTTGAAGAAAATGAATCCAGTGGACGCGGCACAGATAATGACGTACTTGAAGCTTCCGCAAAAGCGTATATTAACGCTGTGAACCGGGTGTTAAACCAGCGTCGTGCAGAAAATCAGCCTAAAGTAGCAAATATATCCACGCCATAAAATAATTACTGAAGCAGCGGACAAGGGAGAGATCGAAATGGAAAAAAAGATTGCGATCCTGCCCGGTGACGGTATCGGACGGGAAGTAGTAGAGGCAGCAGCACAGGTGCTGAAGCAGATTGAAACATCGTTTAACCATTCATTCACATTTGAATATGCAGATATTGGCGGAGGAGCAGTGGATGATTACGATGATCCACTCCCTGCCCACACGCTCGATATTTGTAAAGGAAGCGATGCCATTCTGCTCGGTGCAGTTGGTGGCCCGGCGTGGGACCACCTTCCGGGAGAAAAACGTCCGGAAAAAGGACTGCTCCGTATCCGGAAAGAGTTAGGACTGTTTGCCAATCTGCGCCCGGTCCGCAGTTTCAAAAGTTTGCTGCACAGTTCACCCCTGCGTGAAGAAGTGATCGACGGAGTCGATGTAATGATTGTCCGGGAATTGACCGGAGGACTTTATTTCGGGGAGCCGAGAGAACGCCGGACTATCAACGGCGAAGAAGCAGCGGTGGACACATTGGTTTATAAAAAATCAGAAATCCGGAGAATTGTTCAGCAGGCCTTTGAAATTGCCCGTTTACGCACGCAAAAAGTAATATCAGTCGACAAAGCAAACGTTCTTGAATCAAGCCGCCTTTGGCGGGAAACGGCTGAAGAAACAGCTAAAGACTATCCGGATGTGGAGCTTGAGCATATGCTAGTGGATAACGCGGCCATGCAGATTATGTATAATCCGAAAAAGCTGGACGTCATCGTCACGGAAAACATGTTCGGGGATATTTTAAGCGACGAAGCGTCGATGCTGACAGGTTCACTCGGCATGCTTCCGTCTGCGAGCATGGGCAGTGAAAAGCCCGCTTTATATGAGCCGGTCCATGGCTCGGCTCCTGACATCGCCGGACAGGGAACAGCGAATCCTCTGGCTACGATTGCTTCGAGTGCAATGATGCTGAAGTATTCCTTTGGACTTCAGCGGGAATCGGATGTAGTGGAGGAAGCTATTGAACAGGTCCTCTTAGAAGGTCTGCTTCCGGCAGACTTAAGCAGAGGTAAAACATCTGCTGCTTCAACGGAAGAAGTCACAAAAGCCGTGTGCAGTCATATTGCACGGCTGGCAGGAAAATAATAAAAGGAGGAAGTTCCATGAAGCCGAGAACAATCATCGATAAAATTTGGAACGAACATGCTGTTCGTGCCGAAGCGGGCAAACCGAATTTAATGTATGTTGATCTTCATATGGTCCACGAAGTCACGTCCCCGCAGGCATTTGAAGGCCTTCGGCTGAGCGGGCGTCCGGTGAGGCGTCCGGACCTGACATTTGCGACTATGGACCATAACGTACCGACGCTGAACCGGGAGTCTATTACGGATGCCATTTCAAAAAAACAGATCGATACGCTGTTTGACAACTGTAAGGAATTTGGGGTGGAGCTTGCTGACATTCACAGCCCGAACAATGGCATTGTCCACATTATCGGCCCAGAGCTCGGACTGACCCAGCCAGGGAAAACGATCGTGTGCGGCGACAGCCATACGTCGACCCACGGAGCTTTTGGAGCCCTTGCCTTTGGTATCGGCACAAGTGAAGTGGAGCATGTGCTTGCCACTCAGACACTTTGGCAGTCTCCTCCTAAAACGATGGAGGTCCACGTGGACGGGAGACTGGGCACTGGGGTCACAGCGAAGGACATTATTTTGTCGATCATCGCTAAATTCGGTGTTGATTTTGGCAGCGGTTATGTTTTGGAATATACCGGTGAGGCAATTCGCGGTCTGACGATGGAAGAGCGGATGACGATCTGTAACATGTCCATCGAAGCCGGGGCTCGTGCTGGCCTGATCAGCCCGGATCAGGTGACGTTCGATTACTTGAAAGGCCGCCGGTTCGTGCCGGAAGGTGCAGAATTTGAGGAGAAAGTGGAGCAGTGGCGTCAGCTTGCTACAGATGAAGGAGCTGAATACGACGAGCGCGTAGTGATCCCTGCAGATGAAATTGAACCGATGGTGACCTGGGGAACCAACCCGTCCCAGGGTGTAGGTATTCACGGTACGGTTCCTTACCCGGAAGATGGAAAAAGTGCCACGGAGAAAAAAGTGATCAAAACATCGCTTGACTACATGGCTTTGGAGCCGGGGACGAAAATTACAGATATTCATGTGCAGCATGTGTTTCTTGGTTCCTGTACCAACGCACGTATCGGAGATCTTCGTGAGGCTGCTAAAATTATCCGCGGTAACAAAGTAGCCGACGGTATCCGCGCGATGGTGGTGCCCGGATCCCAGCAGGTGAAAATGCAGGCAGAGGAAGAAGGACTCGATCAGGTATTTAAGGAAGCTGGATTTGAGTGGAGAGACTCCGGGTGCAGCATGTGCCTTGGTATGAACCCTGATTTTGTGCCGGAGGGAGAGCGCTGTGCCTCCACGTCCAACAGAAATTTTGAAGGCAGACAGGGAAAAGGTGCAAGAACCCATCTGGTCAGTCCGGCTATGGCAGCAGGGGCTGCTATTTATGGACACTTTGTGGATGTACGAAAATTAGATCAAACGATTTCTTCATAAGGAGGTGGCAGCATGGAAGCACTCACAGTGCACGAAGGAAACACGGCAGTACTTGAACGGGCAAACGTGGACACGGACCAGATTATTCCGAAGCAGTTTCTGAAACGCGTAGAACGTACCGGGTTCGGCCAGTTTTTATTTTTCGACTGGCGCTTCAAGTCAGATGGAGAAGAAGATCCTTCGTTTGAGCTGAACTACCCGTCAGCAGCCAATGCCTCAATTTTGATTGCCGATCATAATTTTGGCTCGGGCTCTTCGAGGGAACACGCCCCGTGGGCCCTGCAGGACTATGGGTTTCGCGTTATTATTGCTCCCAGTTATTCAGATATTTTTTACAATAACTGCGTCAAAAACGGGATACTGCCGGTGAGGCTGCCCGAAGATCAGGTTTATGAACTGATGCAGAATGGGAATGATAAAGAATACCACTTGACAGTAGATTTACAGGATCAGCAAATCTTTGATAAGGATGCCGATTTTCAGGCAACATTTGAGATAGATCCCTATTGGAAGGAAATGCTGTTAAACGGATGGGATGAAATTAGTATTACGCTTCAATATGAAGAAGATATTGAAGCTTATGAAAAACGGGTCAAAGTTTAACGGGGGAAGGCGGCCCACAGCGGCCGTCTTCATTTTTACATTAAGCTCTAATGAACGCAGTTATTCATACATACATATACTATTTGGTCTGCCCATACAAAAGGTTTAAGATCTACTGGATAGCGGATTTGCAAAGAAGGAGGCTTCAGATGGATAAAAGGCTGAATCAGAAGGTTGTTTCTTTCCCCGGAACAGCCGGGCAATTGGTTAAGCAGGGACTCGAACAGCTGAAGTCCGGGGAAAAGGAGCAGGCTGTACATGTTTTTCGCCAGGCACTGCTTCATGAGAGTGATAACCCGGACGCCTCCTACGGTCTTCTTTTAGCTTATGCGGAAGCAGGACAGCTGCAGGAAGCAGCGGGGTGGGCAGAAGAACTGCTTAAAGACAACACCAGTGACTTCATCGAAATTCTGCACGTATACGTACCGGTGTTAGCCCAGCTTGGCAGGTACGACCAGGTAATTGAAACGCTGGATGAAGTGCAGAATACAAAAGAAGTGCCTGCCCATCTGAGAGAACAGTTCCAGGAATTATATGTCCTGGCCGACGGCATGACTCAGATGGAAGCAGAAACGGAAGAATATGATACAACGCCTGAGGGACACTCCTCGCTTCCGGTGGAATGGGAAATGGTGCTTCAAATGGGGACGGAGGACCAGAAGCTTCATGTGTTAAATGTACTTCGAAAAGAAGGGCCGGAAAAATGGATGCCTGCAATAAGAGAACTGCTGGGCCGTCCGGAGACATCGCCATTAATGAAAAGCTTCCTTCTTCTGCTTCTGAAGGACTGGCGGGTCGAAGACGCCGTCTGGGTACAGAAGCTGGGCAGGAAAGGGGAGTTCGCTCCGTCAACGCTTCCGGCTTTAGAAGAAAGCAGCTCATATAAAGAGTCCTCGTTTCTGCTCGACCGTTCACTCGGGGACAAGGATCCAGTACTTCTGCAGCACGCGAAAGAGCTGCTGCAGCAGCTGCTATTGTATTATTATCCCTTTCCTCCTTCGGTTCAGATTGAAGTGCTTGCAGCAGTGCTGCATTATGAGACGTTCCGGCAGTTTGAGCCGCTCCCGGACGAACAGACTATCAGGAGTTTTTACGGAGTAGCTGAACCAAGCTTTAAATCGATGCAGCAGGAATACGAAAGAATCCAGGGGTTCATTCAGGAAATCTGAAAAGCCCCTATTTGAAAGTGATGTTTAATCCCTTGTGGGAGTAAGTTTAGCGGAAAATGAATCATTCATTGAAATGGTTTAGTGTTATGTTATAATAGGGTAGTTGTTTACACGGTAGAACCTAGTTATTTGGAGGGAATTTGAATGAATGCCAGTTGGGAAAAGAAAGAAGGAAACCAGGGAGTCTTAACCGTAGACGTAGAATCGGAACGGTTTGACAAAGCTCTGGATCAAGCATTTGATAAAGTGAAAAACGATGTATCTATTCCAGGATTTCGTAAAGGGAAAGTACCACGGAAGCTTTTCGAAAGCCGTTTTGGAGTAGAGTCTCTATACCAGGATGCCCTCGACATCCTGCTTCCGGATGTTTATGCCGAAGCAGTTGATGAAGCGGGTATTGAGCCAGTGGACCGCCCGGAAATCGATGTGGAAGAAGTGGAAAAAGGCAAAGACCTGAAATTCACTGCTACAGTAACTGTAAAGCCGGAAGTAGAACTCGGCGAAATTAAAGGGCTGGAAGTAGAAGAGTTCGATACTTCTGTATCAGAAGAAGAAGTAAACCAGGAGCTTGAAAATCTTCAAAGCAAATACGCAGATCTTGCCGTAGTGGAAGAGGGCGAAGTGCAGGACGGAGATACCGCTGTACTCGACTTCGAAGGTTTTGTCGACGGTGAAGCCTTTGAAGGCGGCAGTGCGGAAAACCATTCGCTCGAAATCGGCTCTAATTCCTTCATTCCAGGATTTGAAGAGCAGGTTGTAGGCATGCAGCCGGGAACAGAAAAAGATATTACAGTTACTTTCCCGGAAGAGTACCATGCTGAAAATCTTGCCGGACAGGAAGCTGTCTTTCATGTTAAACTTCACGAAATCAAGCGTAAAGAGCTTCCAGAGCTCGACGATGAATTTGCGAAAGACGTAGAAGAGCATGAAGCAGAAACGCTCGACGAGCTTAAACAGGCAGTACGCCATCAGCTCGAACACGACCGTGAGCATGAAAAAGAACATCACGAGCGCGATGCTGTAGTTGAAGCAGCAGCAGAGAAAGCTTCTGCAGAAATTCCACAGGCAATGATCAATACAGAATCTGACCGCATGCTTCAGGAATTCAGCCAGCGCCTTCAGTCCCAGGGAATGACTCTGGAAATGTACCAGCAGGTTACCGGTACGGACGAAGAAGGCATGAAAGAGCAGTTCCAGCCGGAAGCTGAAAAGCGCGTACGGATGAATCTGACTCTTGAAGCTGTAGCTGAGCAGGAAAACCTCGAAGCAAGTGAAGAAGATGTGGAAAACGAACTTCAAAAAATGGCTGATATGTATCAGCGCGATAAAGAAGAAATTCGCAGCCTTATCGAAATGCAGGGCGGCGTGGATATGCTGAAGCAGGATCTTCGTCTGCAGCGTGCTATCGATTATCTGGTTGAGCACAGCAAAACTGTACCGAAGAAAGAAGAACCGGAAGCTGAAGGAGCAGAAAACGAATAAAGCAGAAATGCTGCAAAAATCCTGAGGGTGAAGTATGCCTTCAGGATTTTTCCGCCTGAAACGGTCAAAAATCAGCATGTTCCGGCCGCTCTGACTAAAGGGTATTGTTTCGATTTCCATAGGAAAGTATGATACAATTCAACTCAAGCGCAATAATTGTGTTATTTAAAAACTTCCTATATAGTAAACGAAGAATTAATAATTGTGTTTAGACAGAGCAGAGAATATGCCGCGTTGAGAAAAGTCATCGAAGGGCTTAATCATACGGATTGATTGTATACATGACACTGCTTTAATTGTTTCATATTTAGGTGAGGGGTGAACCAGTTGATTAAATTCAATGAAGAAAAAGGACAATTGAAATGTTCCTTCTGTGGAAAAACTCAGGATCAGGTTCGTAAACTGGTCGCCGGGCCCGGTGTATACATTTGTGACGAATGTATCGAACTGTGCACGGAGATCGTGGAAGAAGAATTAGGTTCAGAAGAAGAAGTGGAATTCGAAGAAATTCCGAAGCCGTACGAAATCAATGAAACACTCGATGATTATGTCATCGGCCAGGAAAGAGCAAAAAAATCGCTCTCTGTAGCTGTCTATAACCACTACAAACGTGTGAATTCCACAAAGAAAACCGACGACGTGGAACTGGCTAAAAGTAATATAGCACTCTTAGGCCCGACCGGGAGCGGAAAAACGCTATTAGCGCAGACGCTGGCCCGTATTTTGAACGTTCCGTTTGCGATCGCAGACGCAACTTCCTTAACAGAAGCAGGGTATGTGGGTGAAGATGTGGAAAACATTCTGCTGAAGCTGATCCAGGCAGCTGATTATGATACAGAAAAAGCAGAAAAAGGGATTATTTACATCGATGAAATCGATAAAGTAGCCCGTAAGTCGGAAAACCCTTCCATCACCCGTGACGTATCCGGAGAAGGGGTTCAGCAGGCGCTTCTGAAAATTCTGGAAGGCACCACAGCCAGTGTTCCTCCGCAGGGAGGCAGAAAGCATCCTCATCAGGAATTTATCCAGATCGATACGAGCAATGTGCTCTTCATCTGCGGTGGTGCGTTTGATGGCATCGAACAGATTGTAAAAGAACGCCTTGGCCGTAAAATTATCGGTTTTGGAGCAGAGTCTGAAAATGCTGAAATGGGCCACGATGAATATATGAGCCGGATTCTTCCGGAAGACCTGCTGCGCTATGGTCTTATTCCTGAATTTATCGGCCGGATCCCTGTTATTTCCAGCCTGTCGCAATTAGACGAGGAAGCATTGATTGAGATCCTGACCCAGCCGAAAAACGCGCTCGTCAAGCAGTATCAGAAACTGCTCGAAATGGATGAAGTTGAGCTTGAATTCACCGAAGACGCGCTGCGTGCGATTTCGCGGAAAGCAATTGAACGGAAGACCGGAGCACGTGGTCTGCGTTCCATCATCGAAGGAATTATGCTTGATGTAATGTATGATCTGCCTTCTAAAGAAGAAATTGTTTCCTGCACTATTACAGCAGAAAGCGTAGATAGTGATGGGTCGCCTCTTCTGAAAACAAAAGATGGCAAAGAAGTAACGTTAAAACAGTACAAACCAAAAGAAAGTGCATAAACGGTTTTTCGCCTGAATGAAAAGGGACCTTATACAGAAACCCCCGCATCCGTATGGTGCGGGGGTTCTGATTATTTATACATAGCATTTATAGACGACTTCCTGTCAATGAGTAATGTTTCATAGACAGTAATTTTATAAATAGGATAAAATAAATAGTATACCTTTAGTACGTAACAACCGCATCACTGCACAGCAAACGAACATAATTTGACAATAGAGGTGTTAGCGAATGCCAAATACAACAACGATCTCCATACCGATGCTGCCGCTTCGCGGGCTGCTGGTGTTCCCGTCGATGGTGCTCCATTTGGATGTGGGTAGGGATAAATCGGTGGAAGCCCTTGAGCAGGCGAATGCGAAAGACAGCCGGATTCTGCTTGTAACACAGAAAGATTTATCAGTAGATAATCCGGGCGAAGCTGATGTGTACCATGTCGGTACGGTGGCAAAAATTAAGCAGATGCTTAAGCTTCCAAACGGAACCATCCGTGTACTTGTGGAGGGTCTGGAGCGCGCAGAGATAAAAGAATTTATCGATAAGGACGCTTTTTTTGAAGTGGAAATGGAAGTACTGCCTACGGAAGAGAACGCAGATTCGGCTGAGGAACAGGCGTTAATGAGAAAGGCGCTGGAAGCTTTTGAACAGTATGCGACTGCTTCTAAGCGCATTTCCAGTGAAACGATCCAATCGGTGCAGGACATTGCAGGGGCCGACCGGCTCGCTGATATGATCAGCTCTCATCTGCCGTTGAAGGTGGCAGAGAAGCAGGAGCTGCTCGAACAATTCACCGCCTCGGAGCGTCTGCGTAAAATTATCGATATTCTGCAGAAAGAACAGGAAGTATTAGGTCTTGAAAATCAAATTGGGCAGCGCGTGAAAAAATCGATGGAAAAAACGCAGCGTGAATACTACCTGCGCGAACAAATGCGGGCGATCCAAAAAGAACTCGGAGAGACGGACGGAAAAGAAAGTGAAGTCGATGAACTCAGAGAAAAAATTCAGCAGGCAAAAATGCCCGAACAGGTTCAGGAAAAAGCTGAGCGGGAGCTCCGCCGCTATGAAAAGATGCCAGGGGCTTCTGCAGAGACTTCCGTTATCCGGACATATATCGAATGGCTTGTGGATATACCGTGGTATGAGGAAACAGAAGACCAACTCGATATTAAGCGTGCCCAGCGGGTTCTCGATGAAGATCATTACGGACTCGAAAAAGTGAAGGACCGGGTGCTTGAGCATTTAGCCGTGCAGCAGCTGACAGAATCAGTGAAAGGCCCGATTCTATGTCTGACAGGACCGCCGGGTGTTGGGAAGACCTCCCTGGCACGTTCCATTGCGCGTTCGCTCGACCGTAATTTCACCAGAATGAGCCTTGGAGGCATCCGGGATGAAGCAGAAATTCGCGGGCATCGCAAAACCTATGTCGGTGCTATGCCCGGACGTATTATTCAGGGAATGAAAAAAGCCGGGACCATCAATCCGGTATTTCTGCTTGATGAAATCGACAAAATGGCCAGTGATTTCCGGGGAGACCCGTCTTCAGCAATGCTTGAGGTGCTTGACCCGGAACAAAATAATACATTTGAAGATCATTATGTGGAAGAGCCTTATGATCTTTCCAAAACGATGTTTATTACCACGGCAAACAATATGAACACGATCCCTGAGCCGCTGCTCGACCGGATGGAGGTCATCCGCATTGCCGGTTACACCGAAATTGAAAAAGAAGGCATTGCCAAAAATCATCTTGTGGAAAAGCAGATTAAAGAAAATGGCTTAACCAAAGGAAGCATCCAGTTCCGCCAGGGAGCTCTTTTGAAACTCATACGCGAGTATACAAGAGAAGCAGGAGTCCGTGGACTCGAGAGAGAAATTGCAGCGGTGTGCCGGAAAGCAGCAAAGCTGATTGTGATGGGAGAAAACAAAAAAGTAGTAGTAACGCCGGCGAAAATCGAAGAACTGCTTGGGCGTCCGCGGTACCGCTACGGACGTGCAGAAGAGGTAGACCAGGTGGGAGCGGCTACCGGTCTTGCCTATACAGCTGCCGGTGGAACGACTTTATCTATTGAAGTGTCTCTCGCAAAAGGAAACGGACAGCTGCAGTTAACCGGAAAGCTCGGCGACGTCATGAAGGAATCCGCGCAGGCAGCATTCAGTTATATTCGTTCCAAAGCGGATGAGTGGGGCGTCGATCCGGACTTTCAGGAAAAATGGGATATTCATATTCACGTTCCGGAAGGGGCCACTCCCAAAGACGGACCTTCTGCCGGTATTACGATTGCAACAGCCCTGGTGTCCGCATTGTCCGGCCGGAAAGTGAAAAAGGAAGTAGGGATGACCGGCGAAATTACTCTGCGCGGCAGAGTGCTTCCGATCGGCGGACTGAAGGAAAAATCAATGAGCGCCCACCGGGCCGGACTGACGACGATCCTAATCCCTGCCGATAATGAAAAAGATTTAGAAGATATACCGGAGAGCATCAAAAAAGATATTACATTTATCACGGTGAAGCATCTCGATGAAGTGTTAAAAGAAGCATTGGAGGAGAAAAATGAAAGTTCATAAATCGGAGCTGGTTATAAGCGCGGTCAGCCCAAAGCAATACCCTGAAGGAGGACTTCCGGAAATAGCTCTGGCCGGAAGGTCCAACGTTGGGAAGTCTTCGTTTATTAATTCCCTGTTAGCGAGAAAAAACCTGGCCCGGACCTCTTCAAAGCCCGGCAAAACACGTACGCTCAACTTTTATAATATCGAAGACCGCTTTTTGTTTGTAGACGTTCCCGGCTACGGATATGCGAAAGTATCAAAAAGCGAACGGGCAGCCTGGGGCGAAATGATGGAAGAGTATCTCAAAAGCAGAGAGGTGCTGAAAGCTGCTTTTATGATTATCGATTTTCGCCACGAGCCGACAAAAGATGATATAGCCATGTACGATTATTTGAAATTTCATGAGCTGCCGGTAGTTATTATTGCAACAAAAGCGGACAAAATTACGAAAAATAAACGTCCGCGTCATTTAAAGCGTGTTAAAGAAACACTTAAGCTGAAGCCGGAGGACCAGACGGTCGTGTTTTCTGCAGAAACCGCCCAGGGTAAAGATGAAGCGTGGCGGGCCATTGAGCAGTTTATTTGAAAATGATATGTGGAAGATATACATTGGAACGGTGAGTAAAAGAAAGATACAGAAGAAAAACTGTCAGCCGTTGTTCACAAATTAATGCCAAAAGACAAATAGTTGTGTGATACAATGGGTTGTGTGAAGAGTGGAACGTATAAATAGAGTTGAACATTTGGTGGTTGCATTAAACATGGTACTGATGACGCAGGGGGTGAAGATACGAACATGCATATTATTGTCGCTGGATTAGACTATAAAACAACTCCAGTTGAAACGAGAGAGCGATTGGCTTTTCAGGAGGATACACTTCCTCAGGCACTGCAGGAGCTTCGTGACATGAAAAGCATCCTGGAATGCGTCATCGTATCTACTTGTAACCGGACAGAGGTGTATGCAGTCGTCGACCAGCTGCATACAGGAAGACATTTTGTGAAAAAATTTCTGGGCCGCTGGTTCGAAATGCCACAGGAAGACTTTGGCCCATTTTTAAATATACGCGAAAATGATGCAGCGGTGCAGCATTTGTTTCAGGTTGCAAGCGGTCTTGATTCCATGGTGATTGGTGAAACACAAATACTGGGCCAGGTGAAAAATGCCCTTGCTACAGCGCATGAGAATGAAACGACTGGCACGATATTTAATGAACTGTTTAAACGTGCAGTCACGTATTCCAAACGGGCCCATCACGAAACAGAAATTAACGACAATCCTGTATCAGTCAGCTATGCAGCTGTTGAGCTTGGTAAAAAAGTCGTCGGCTCGTTCAAAAACAAGCGGGTGCTTGTTTTGGGTGCCGGAAAAATGAGCGAATTGACAGCTAAGCATCTGCACTCCGGCGGTGCTGCCGAAGTGACAGTGTTTAACCGTACGTATGAAAAAGCAGAACAGATTGCCACGCAGTTTAACGGCGAAGCAAAACCAATGGAGGAGCTGACTGATGCGCTTTGGCAGGCTGATGTTTTAATTTCTTCCACGGGTTCGGATTCATATGTGCTGAGTAAAGAGCAGGTGGCTTCTGCCAGCAAAAAAAGAAAAGGCAAACCGCTGTTTATGGTTGATATTGCGGTTCCAAGAGATTTGGACCCAGCATTGAATCAGCTCGATAACGTTTTTTTGTATGACATTGATGATCTGCAGGATATTGTGAATTCCAATATGGAAGAACGCAAAAAAGCTGCAGCACTGATGGAGAGAATGATCCATGCTGAAGTCTCGGATTTCAAGGACTGGGTGCATACTCTCGGAGTGGTACCGGTGATTTCAGCTCTTCGGACAAAAGCTCTGGCTATTCAGGCAGATACCATGGATAGTGTGGAACGGAAGCTTCCGGAGCTGACCGAACGGGAAAAGAAAGTGCTGCGTAAGCACACAAAAAGCATTATCAATCAAATGATCAAGGATCCGATAACGAAAGCTAAAGAAATGGCTGATAACAACGATGCAGAAGAAATGCTGCAGCTGTTTACCGAAATCTTTGCTCTTGAAGAGGAAGTAGAAGAAGCAAGAGCAGCAGAGGAGCGCCAAATACGCAAGGAAGAGGCGGAAGAGGAATGGAATGCCTCCAGAGAATCACGCGGGTTCCGCCTTCCATATGCTTACGCGACAGATGTCGCTGTTCGTTCCTAAGAGAGGGGCGTCAGGATGGTTGCAGCCGAGGGAATTATTTATATCGTAACGATTGTACTATACGGCCTGAGCGTCCTTTGCTACTTCGTTGATTTTTCTCAAACCAACCGGAAGGTGAACCGACTCGCCTTCTGGTTGCTTTCTATTGTCTGGACTTCGCAGACGGCCTTTTTAGTACTTAGAATATTTATGTATGATCGTGCACCAGTAATCACGCCTTTTGAAGGCATGTATTTCTATGCGTGGTCGCTTGTGACCATTTCACTTATCGTGAACTGGTTTTTTCGAATGGATGTACTGGTTTTCTTTTTAAATGTGATCGGATTTCTGCTGATGACGTTCAGCTCTTTTTCGTTTAACGGCGATATTCCAAATGAGCTTGAAACGCTGCTCTTGTCTGAGACACTCGTGGTGCATATTATTTTTATTCTGCTTTCTTATGCTTCATTTACCCTGGCATTTGTATTCTCCGCAATGTATGTGCTGCAGCATCAGCTTTTAAAAAGGAAGCAGTGGGGGAAACGGTTAATCAGAATGGAAAACCTGCCGAAAATGGAAAAGCTGGCGGGAACGACCACGGTGATTGGAGTCCCTCTTTTATTCGCGGGGCTGGTGTTTGGTTTTCTCTGGGCAGGGAAATGGTACGACTCTCTCCCCTGGCAGGACGCAAAAGTCATCGGTTCGATCATTCTGCTTGGCTTTTACAGTACGTATATATATTTACTGGCCGTTCATCACTGGCGCGGGTACCGGATGGCGCTTTTAAACGTTGCCTGTTTTTTTGTTTTACTCATTAACTATTTTATTTCCAGTGATTTGAGTCAGTTTCATATATGGTACTTATAATAACTATGGATGCTTAGAAAGGAATGGCTAAACGCATGCGCACAATTACCCTGGGCACTAGAAAAAGTAATCTGGCATTAAAACAAACGGAGTGGGTGCAGCAGGAGCTTGAAAAGCTGGACCTTCCTTATCGTTTTGAAGTGAAAAAAATCTCTACAAAAGGTGACCGTGTTCTGGACCGGACGCTATCTAAAGTTGGCGGAAAGGGCCTGTTTGTAAAGGAAATTGAGCAGGCGCTTGCAGATGGCGAGATCGATATAGCCGTACACAGCATGAAGGATCTCCCGGGAGAGATGGCGGAAGGCTTCGAGGTCGGCGCTGTCACAAACCGGGTGGACCCGCGGGATGCCTATATTGCAAACGATCATGTGAAGTTTCATAACCTGCCGCTTGGAGCAGTAGTTGGTACGAGCAGTCTGCGGCGCACATCCCAAATTAAAGCAGAGCGCCCGGATTTAAACGTCCAGTGGATTCGGGGCAATATTGAAACCCGGCTCCGGAAGCTGCGTGAGGAAAGCTTTGATGCTATTATTCTAGCCGCCGCCGGCCTGGAGCGCATGGGCTGGAGCGATGAGATTGTCACGGAATTTCTCGAGCCCAATATGTGTGTGCCGGCCGTAGGGCAGGGCGCACTTGGTATTGAATGCCGCAGCGGGGACGAAGATATATTAAAGATCATTCAACACCTTCATGATGAACCAGTAGCGGTATGTGTTGCTGCAGAGCGGGCTTTCCTGAAAGCCGTAGAGGGAGGATGTGCGGTGCCGATTGGTGGATACGCCACGCTTAATAAGCAGGGTAATGTACAATTAACCGCCATGATTGGATCCACGGATGGACGCAAAATACTAAAAGAAAAGCTCACGGGTGACAATCCGGAAGAAATGGGCAGAAAAGCCGCAAACGCCCTGCTTGGACGGGGCGGCAAAGAAATTCTGGAACAGGCCCGGGAAGAGATGGGGGAAGAATAGTGACAGCAACAGTACTGGTGACAAGAGGAGCCGGCCAGAATGCAAGTCTGGTGCAGGGTCTTCAGTCTGCAGGCTGTTGTGTCAAAGCGGTTCCGGTTATTACGACCGTACCGGTACGGGGCAGGGAAAAGACGATAGCAGAGCGGTGGCAGAGCGGAGATATAGACTGGATGCTGGTAACCAGTGTGAACACCGTCTATTATCTGGCGGAGTGGCAAAAGCGGTATGGTCTGGGTATCCCTCCAGGCTTAAAAACAGCTGCTGTGGGGCCCAAGACCAAGCAAGCGCTGGAACAGGAAGGCTTTCATGTAGAGCTGATGCCGGAAAAATATAAAGCCGTTTCGTTAGCTGAATCAGCCGCACGAGTGATCGGCCGCGGGGAGAATGTGCTTCTTCCCCAAAGCGCCCAGGCAGCTGATACCTTGTACCGCTCACTTACGGCCCAGGGCATCAGCGTATGGGTATGGCATTTGTATACGACGGTACCGGAAGAAAAAAATGGGGCTCTTCTGCAGACGGTCTTAAAGACCCGGGAAGTGGACGTACTGACGGCTGCGAGCCCTTCCTCTGTAGATGCACTGTATCGGCTTGCAGGAGATTACCGGCAGGCGCTTTTGACTATTCCCGTAGTGGCAATCGGCCCATCGACCGGACGCGCTGCCCGCGAGAGCGGGTTCAAGTATGTGTACGAAGCAGGAATTCATTCTGTTGAAGGAATGATAGAAAAAACCAAGGAAATTACTTAGGAGGCTTCACATTGGCTGATTTACATTTCCGCCGGCACCGCAGGTTGCGGACAACGCCAGGTATAAGAGCAATGGTAAGGGAAAATGAATTAAGACCCAACGATTTGATTTATCCTATTTTTGTCGTCGAAGGGGAAAATGTGCGTAAAGAAGTGCCGTCCATGCCGGGGGTCTATCACGTTTCCCTGGATTATTTGGATACGGAAATGGACGAATTGGAAGCCCTCGGTATTCCGAGCGTCATCGTGTTTGGCGTGCCTCATGAGGAAGAAAAAGATGCAGAAGGAACCCCGGCGTTTCTAAGAGACGGAATTGTCCAGCGGGCGATCCGGCAGATTAAAGAAAATCATCCGGCATTAACGGTGATTGCGGATACCTGTCTGTGCCAGTATACAGACCACGGGCACTGCGGGGTAATTCATAACGGCTACGTGGATAACGATGAATCACTGAGAAACCTCACAGAAACCGCGGTCTCCCAGGCGGAAGCCGGAGCAGACATTATTGCGCCGTCGAACATGATGGATGGCTTTACAGCGGCTATCCGGGAAGGACTTGATAGAGCAGGGCACGTCACGGTGCCGCTTATGTCCTACACGGTTAAATATGCCAGCGCTTTTTACGGCCCTTTCCGTGACGCGGCTCACAGCACTCCTTCGTTTGGGGACCGGAAAACGTATCAGATGGATCCTCCGAACCGGCTTGAAGCGTTAAAAGAAGCGGAAACTGATGTCGAAGAGGGAGCCGATTTTCTCATTGTGAAGCCGGCCCTTGCTTATCTCGATATCGTAAGAGAAGTGAAGGAGCGCACCGGTTATCCAGTGGTGGCTTATAACGTTTCCGGGGAATATGCGATGATTAAAGCCGCCGCCCAGAACGGGTGGGTGAACGAAAAGGATATTGTCATGGAAAAGCTCACAAGCATGAAGCGTGCTGGAGCTGATCTGATTGTGACGTATTTCGCCAAGGACGCTGTCCGCTATATGCAGGAAGACAATAAATAATAGAAACAAGCTCTGGAAGGTATTCAGTCCAGGGCTTGTTTTCGTTATACTAAGTACGGGAATAGCAAAAAAGATAACTTTTAAGTATCCAGGAGGTATGACATGAAATCGTATCATAATTCAATACATGCACATGAACGCGCAAAAAAAGTAATGCCGGGCGGAGTCAGCAGCCCCGTGCGGACATATGAATCTGTCGGTCATCCGGCCGTTTATATGGACGAAGGCAAAGGATCCCGCATTAAAGATATCGACGGCAATGAATACATTGATTACGTAATGTCCTGGGGGCCGCTTCTTCTCGGCCACGCAAATGAGCACGTTGTGGACAGTTTAAAAATTGTGGCTGAAAAAGGCACGAGCTTTGGCGCTTCGCACGTAACAGAAGCGGGGCTTGCAGAGCTTGTCGTGGACCGTGTACCTTCCATTGAGGTCGTCCGGATGGTGAATTCCGGTACGGAAGCGACAATGAGTGCGCTTCGTCTGGCCCGAGGATTTACGGGCAGGGACAAAATCGTGAAAATGGAAGGCTGCTATCACGGCCACGGAGACTCTCTACTCATTCGTGCCGGCTCGGGAGTGGCGACTCTCGGTCTGCCGGACAGTCCAGGTGTTCCCGGCTCGATCGCCCAGAACACGCTTACCGTTCCGTACAACGATCTCGACAGTCTGCAGAAGGCATTTGATGAATACGGTGATGAAATCGCCGGTGTCATCCTCGAGCCTGTTACCGGGAATATGGGTGTTGTCACCCCGGGTGAAGGATTTCTCGAAGGCGTTCGTGATATAACGGAGCAGTACGGCAGTCTACTGATTTTTGATGAAGTTATGAGCGGCTTCCGGGTGGACTATAACAGTGCCCAGGGCCACTACGGTGTGACTCCCGACCTCACATGTCTTGGAAAGGTCATCGGCGGTGGGCTTCCAGTAGGCGCCTACGGAGGCCGTGCCGATATCATGCAGCATATTGCCCCGGACGGGCCTATCTATCAGGCAGGCACTCTTTCCGGCAATCCACTGGCGATGACAGCCGGACTTGAAACACTCAGGCAGGTGGATGAAAGCAGCTATGAAACGTTCCGCGCCCGGGCAGCCCAGCTTGAAGGAGGACTGAACCGCGCAGCCTCCAAGCATGGAATCCCTCATCAGATCAACCGTGCTGGAGCGATGATCGGCCTGTTCTTTACCGATGAACCTGTAGTGGATTTTGCTTCTGCGAAGAAATCTGATCTGGGAATGTTCGCGCGTTATTTCCGCGGAATGATGGCAGAAGGCATTTCACTTCCGCCTTCGCAGTTCGAAGGATTGTTTTTATCAACAGAACACAGTGAAGAGGATATCGATAAGACCATTGAGGCGGCTGACCGCGTCTTTGCAAGCCTTGCTGCGAATAAAGAACACGGGGAAGATAGTTGACGCATGCGTCCTGGTTTCGTAAAATAAAGGCACTAAATCAATATTAATAATAAATGCAGAAACAGGGAGGAGTACGCACGCAGGTTCGTTGTACAGAAAAAAGAATCCTGGGCTGAGAGATTCTTTAACGACCCGTGCGGAAAGTCGCCCTCGAGCTTCTTTTCTGAACGAATACAGTAAGAAAAGACGGTAACCGCCGTTATGGGAAAGTGCCTGCGCTGCCGCAGGTATTAAGGTGGTACCGCGAAAACTCTTCGTCCTTACTCGGGATGAAGAGTTTTTTTATGAGAAGAAAGGGGATTTATATGGGAAAACAAGAAACAGAAATGGCGAAAAAGTACGATCCGAAAGAAACAGAGAACCGCTGGTACGACTTCTGGAAAGAAACAGGACAGTTTGAAGCAGGACAGACAGACGGTACGCCGTATACCATTGTTATCCCGCCGCCGAATGTGACCGGCCGGCTTCACCTGGGGCATGCCTGGGACACGACGCTTCAGGATATTTTAATCCGCATGAAACGCATGCAGGGCTATGACGCCTTATGGCTGCCAGGCATGGACCATGCCGGCATTGCCACCCAGTCCAAGGTCGAGGCTCAGCTGAAGGAAGAAGGCACGAGCCGCTACGAGCTTGGACGGGAAGCATTCCTGGAAAAAACGTGGGGATGGAAAGAGGAATATGCAGATTTCATCCGCAGCCAGTGGGCCAAGCTCGGGCTTTCACTCGATTATTCGAGGGAGCGTTTCACGCTTGATGAAGGCCTGTCGGAAGCGGTACGTGAAGTCTTTGTTTCGTTGTACGAAAGAGAGCTTATCTACCGGGGCGAATACATTATCAACTGGGATCCAGAAACGCAGACGGCGCTTTCAGATATCGAGGTGGAATACAAAGAAGTGCAGGGTCACTTTTACCATATGCGCTACCCGGTTAAAGGTGAAAATACCTCGATCGAAGTAGCAACGACCCGTCCGGAAACGATGCTCGGGGACACGGCAGTCGCGGTACATCCGGAGGACGATCGCTATAAGCATCTCATCGGGAAAACGGCTGTACTGCCGATCATCGGAAGAGAAATTCCGATCATCGCAGACGACTATGTGGACATGGATTTTGGTTCGGGGGCAGTGAAAATCACGCCAGCGCATGATCCAAATGACTTTGAAATGGGCAATCGTCATGATCTTTTGCGTGTACTTGTGATGAATGAAGACGGCAGCATGAATGAGAATGCCGGCATCTACGAAGGCATGGACCGCTTTGACTGCCGCCGGCAGCTGACGAAGGATCTGCAGGCCGAGGATATTCTGTTTGACATCGAAGAGCACATGCACTCTGTTGGTCATTCTGAACGGAGCGGTGCAGTGGTTGAGCCATACCTTTCCACACAGTGGTTTGTAAACATGGGTCCGCTTGCGGAACAGGCAGTAGAACTTCAGCAGAAGGAAGAAAAAGTAACCTTTGTGCCGGAACGCTTTGAAAAGACGTATCTGCAGTGGATGGAAAACATCCGGGACTGGTGTATTTCCCGCCAGCTCTGGTGGGGACACCGCATCCCCGCCTGGTACCATAAAGAAACAGGCGAAATTTATGTCGGACGCACGGCACCGGAAAATTCGGATGAATGGAAACAGGATGAGGACGTGCTTGATACGTGGTTCAGCTCGGCTTTATGGCCATTTTCCACGATGGGATGGCCGGAAGAAAGCTCGGACTATGCGCGCTACTACCCGACCAGTGCTCTTGTGACCGGCTACGACATCATTTTCTTCTGGGTGTCGCGAATGATTTTTCAGGGGCTGGAGTTTACCGGCGAACGCCCGTTTGAGGATGTGCTTATTCACGGGCTGGTACGTGACAGTGAGGGACGGAAAATGAGTAAATCCCTCGGCAACGGAGTAGATCCGATGGATGTTATCGATCAGTACGGGGCGGATGCTCTGCGCTTTCTGCTCGCTACGGGTACAACCCCGGGTAACGATATTCGTTTCCAGTGGGAAAAAGTAGAGGCCAACTGGAATTTTGGCAATAAAATATGGAACGCCGCCCGTTTTACGTTGATGAATGTGGAAGGTGTAACGGCGGAAGACATCGAGCTCGAAGGCACAAAAACGATTGCGGACCGTTGGATTTTACACCGTCTGCAGGAAACAAAGCAGAACGCCACCGAACTGATGGAGAAATACGAGTTTGGGGAAGCCGGAAGGACGCTCTATAACTTTATTTGGGATGACCTCTGCGACTGGTACATTGAAATGGCCAAGCTTCCGCTGTACGGCGAAGACGAACAGCCAAAACGTATGGCTCAGTCTGTGCTTGTTCATGTGTTTGACCAGACGATGCGCATGCTTCATCCGATGATGCCGTTTATCACGGAGGAAATCTGGCAGCATCTTCCTCACGAAGGAACGTCGATTATGAGTGCTTCCTGGCCGGTAGCGGATTCGCAGTTGTTTGACGAGGAAGCGGTACGTGATATGGAATTAATTCAGGAGGTTATTCGTTCGGTCCGGAATACGCGGGCGGAAATGAACGTTCCGCCGTCCAAAGCAGTACCGATGAGCCTGAAGCCGTCCAACAGCCAGGCTTCGGAACGACTCGAACGTGGTCGTGACTATATTGTACGGTTTGGAAACCCGGAAACGCTGACTATCGATGCAGCGCTGGAAGCTCCGGAAAAATCCATCTCCCACGTATTGAGCGGAGCGGAAATCTTTCTGCCGCTCGAAGGTTTGATTAATGTAGATGAAGAAATAGAGCGGCTGCAGCGGGAAAAAGACAAGCTCGATAAAGAAGTGGAGCGGGTCACGAAAAAGCTGAACAACGAAGGATTTGTCAGCAAAGCTCCCGCGCACGTCGTCGAGGAAGAAAAAGAAAAGCAGAAGGATTACGAACAAAAAAGAGAAAAAGTAACAGCCAGAATGGAAGAACTGCAAAAAAGCTAAGCAGCAGACGCCCCCGGACTGGGGGCGTGCAGCATGGCTGTTTAAAGGGAGGTCTACTTTGCACACATACAAGGAAGCAGAAGCATGGGTGCACTCACTCGAAACGTTCGGCATCCGCCCGGGGCTTGACCGTATGAATATGATGCTTGAAGCCGTCGGTAACCCGGAACGCCGGCTAAAAGGCATTCATATCGGCGGAACGAATGGAAAAGGATCCACCGCAGCATTTACGAGAAATATTATGACAGAAGCAGGCATTGTCTGCGGGTCGTTCACATCACCGTATATCCATCATTTTCGTGAGCGTATTGCGACAGATGGAGAACCGATCAGCGAGGAGGATTTTCTGGAGCTGGCTGCCGTTCTTCGTCCGGTAGTGGAAAGCATTGCCCGAACGCCATTTGGATCACCGACGGAGTTTGAAGTGATTACCGTCATTGCGGCAATGTATTTTGCCAGAAAAACGTTTCCGGACGTAGTCATATGGGAGGTTGGACTTGGCGGTCGCCTGGACGCCACAAACGCCATCCACCCGATGGTGAGCGTTATCACAAATATTGGACACGACCATCAGGGAATACTCGGAGATACGCTCGAAGAAGTAGCCCGGGAAAAAGCCGGCATTATTAAAGGCGGAGTGCCTGTAGTGACGTGTGAGCAGAATGAAGAGCTTGCCGGCATTTTTGAGGAAGCTGCCGATTACCAGCGTTCGAAATTTTATCAGCTTGGCCGTCAGTTTCACGTCCGCCGCCTCGAACCGTTAGAGTCAGGAACCCGGTTTTCCTTTTACTCCCTTCTTGGAGATATGGAAGACCTCGAAGTCTCCATGCTCGGGGAGCACCAGGTGGAGAATGCGGCAGCAGCAGTAATTACAACGCGTTACCTGAAAATGTATTACGCGCTGCCCGCAGAGGATGAGCACATTCGTGCCGGCCTGAAAAAAGCTGCCTGGCCGGGGAGACTTGAAAAAGCGCCTGGCGAAGAGCATGTTCTTTTCGATGGTGCTCATAATGAAGAAGGAATGAAAAGTCTTAAAGAAGCGTTGGCTAAGCATTATCCAAACAGCCGGTTTCATTTTATTGTCGGAATGAAAACGGACAAATTACAAGCGCCGGTGCTCGATCAGCTGGGCGGCCTGGAGATAGAATCCATCACGGCAGTTCCGTTTGATTTTCCGCAGGCAGCAGCACCGGAGGATATTGCGGAAGCGAATACAGCAGATGTTCAAAAAGCATCAAGCTGGCAGGAAGCATGGGAAAAAGCAAATACAGCCCGGGACCAGGAGGACGTAATTGTGTTTGCCGGCTCCCTGTATTTCATCTCCCAGCTGACGCAGGAGTGGAGTCAATAAGAAAGCGAAGGCAGAAGCATGCGG
This sequence comes from Marinococcus sp. LNHM4E3-1, assembly GCF_056034405.1. Taxonomy (NCBI): domain Bacteria; kingdom Bacillati; phylum Bacillota; class Bacilli; order Caryophanales; family Bacillaceae; genus Marinococcus; species Marinococcus sp. LNHM4E3-1. The sequence continues at coordinate 113,952 of NZ_JBQLID010000006.1, forward strand.
CTTCTGCTTTTTATTATATTTTTGAGCTAATTAAAGGGAAACCATGCTATAATAAGAAAAAAATGGAAGAGGTGTTGTGATGAACGTATTGCTCGCTGTATATTTTACAGCGGCAGGGATGGTAGTGAGTTCTTTCTGTAACGCCGCAGGCATGCGCCTGGCTGTCGGCGGATCCGTGTGGTCGCCCCCATCGCGCTGCCCGGTATGTATCCAGCCGATTAAAAAAAGAGATTTAGTCCCCTGCTGTTCGTATTTGTATCTGGGCGGTAAATGCCGCTTCTGCAAAAACCGTATTTCCGCAATTTATCCTCTTATGGAAGGCGCCGGCGGCGTCTTGTTTTTCCTCGCTTATGTCCGCTTCGGACTAACTGCAGAATTCGCTGCAGCTTTACTTCTTATTTCCTACCTTTTTATTATTACCATCAGTGATATTACAGCTATGATCATTCCGGACCGGGTATCGTTTTTGTTTTTTCTCGGAGCGGTGCTGTTAAAATTTTTCTGGCTGGAGGAGCCTGCCTGGAGCGGGAGTTTCATAGGTGCATTCACCGGCTTATTTCTTTTATCAGTCATTATCCTGTCTACGAGGGGAGGAATGGGTGGAGGTGACCTGAAAATATTTACTGTTCTCGGGTTTTTCTTTGGCCCTTACCTTCTTGCTGTTAATTTTATAGCTGCTGTGTTCATCGCTTCTATCGTTATTTTTCTTTTATATCCATTGAGCATTTTCAAAAAAGGAACGCCATTCCCGTTTGCGCCTGCCATTGCAGCCGGCAGTTTATTTACTTTATTTGCCGGAGAAGCATGCCTGAAATGGTACCTGGCTTTTTTATAACCCCCGTTTTAACCCCCCACATATAAAGGAGACGATCACTGATGAAAACGACTGCAATCCCCGATGGGACAGAACTGTTCAGACCCCGTGAGAAAATGGAACAAAAAGGAGCAGAGGCACTGACGGAACAGGAATTGCTGGCGGTGCTCCTGCGCACAGGTACAAAGCAGGCACCGGTTCTGGAACTGGCTGCTGAGGTAATGGAGCGTTTCGATGCTCTGCCGTTACTGAAAGAAGCCACCAGGGAGGAACTGATGGAAATTCCGGGGATTGGAAAAGCAAAAGCCCTGGAGCTGCAGGCAGCACTGGAATTGGGAAAACGTATCTTTCGCTATTCATATCCCGACAGATACGTTGTGCGTTCACCTGAAGACGCAGCGGAATATATGATGGAAGACTTGAGGTTTTTACAGCAGGAGCATTTTGTCGTACTGTGCCTGAATACTAAAAATCAAATTATCCATAAGCAGACATTATTTATCGGCAGCCTGAATTCAAGTATCGTCCACCCGAGAGAGCTGTTCAAAGAAGCGCTGCGGCGATCGGCAGCGTCAATTATCTGCCTTCATAATCACCCCTCCGGCGATCCGGCACCAAGCAGTGAGGATATCCAGGTGACTAAACGGGTGGCAGAATGCGGAAGGCTGCTCGGCATCGAACTGCTCGATCATGTAATTGTCGGCGATCAGTGCTTCAAGAGTATGAAAGAACAGGGGTTTATGTAAAACTGGAAGTTGTGAAAATAAGCCTATCCTAAAAAAACAGGTGCATTGACCCTATGTTTTTCAAATATTTTTCAGTATAATAAAAAATAGTGCATGCAGGAGCAGCTGTGCTTTAATGCATAATAACGGGAGAGCGTCAGAGGGATGGAAACCCCGGAGATGAGATCATTCATCCAGGGACCGCTGAACGTGCCCGCTACATATGGAAATACAGGACATGCCGGAAAAGGCATAATCCAACATAATAAATCGTTAGATGACCTAATGAACAATACCTGCTGAAAAGAATGACCGTGTATTTTGCAAGACGAGAGGAGATATACATAGATGTTTGGAACGAGAGACCTGGGGATCGATTTAGGTACGGCAAATACGCTCGTTTACGCCAAAGGAGAAGGAGTCATTCTTCGTGAGCCCTCGGTAGTGGCTATGCGGACAGATACGGGGAATATTGAAGCTGTAGGCCGCAGTGCGAAAAATATGATTGGGCGCACGCCGGGAAACATTACGGCAATACGCCCAATGAAAGACGGCGTCATTGCTGATTTTGATACAACGGCAACCATGATGGAATATTTTATTGGGCAGTCGGTCAAAAAACGTTCAATATTCTCCAGAAAGCCAAACGTAATGGTATGTGTGCCGTCAGGTATTACGGCAGTTGAAAAGAGAGCCGTGGAGGATGCCACGAAACAGGCAGGGGCAAGAGAGGCTTACACGATCGAAGAACCGTTTGCAGCAGCGATTGGAGCCGATCTGCCTGTGTGGGAGCCTACAGGAAGCATGGTCGTTGATATCGGGGGTGGAACGACAGAGGTGGCTATTATTTCCCTTGGGGGAATTGTCACGAGTCAATCGATCCGCATTGCCGGAGATGAAATGGATGAAGCGATCATCCATTATATCCGAAAAACGTACAACGTCATGGTGGGAGAGCGTACCGCGGAAGCCATTAAGCTTGAAGTTGGTGCTGCTGCACCTTCCGCAGAAAATGAAGACAATGATACAATGGAAATCCGCGGAAGAGATGTAGTGACCGGACTTCCAAAAACAGTTACAATTACCTCTGAAGAGATCGCAGGATGTCTGAAAGACACGGTTTCGACTATAATTGATACGGTGAAGAGTACACTTGAACAGACGCCGCCGGAATTAGCAGCGGATATTATGGACCGTGGTATCCTGTTAACAGGAGGAGGGGCTCTTCTGCAGCAAATTGACCGGGTTCTCAGCGAAGAAACGAACATGCCGGTGTTAGTATCGGAGGAGCCGCTGGATTGTGTGGCACTTGGTACAGGACGCGCTTTGGAAAATATTCATTTGTTCCGCTCGAAAGCAGGAATTACATCCCGCTCAGGCCGGAATGCTTAATCTATCTTTAGAGTAGGTGGGGAACCATGCCGCACTTTTTTAACAACAAGCGATTGATCATCTTGATGGTAAGCATTATTCTTCTTGTTATACTCGTAGGGTTTTCCATGAGGGAACGGGAATCGGTGCCGTGGCCGGAAGAGTTCGTGAGAGACTCTGTAGGCGTTTTTCAATCGACCATCAGCCGCCCGGCTCATTTTGCAGCTAATCGCTTTGAAGCTGTGGAAAATTTACTGGATACATACGAGGAAAATAAAACCCTGAAACAACAGCTGGAAAAGTATGCTGCCACTTCGGCAGAGCTTGAAAACACCCGGCAGGAAAATGAAACGCTCCGTGAATCGGCAGATACACAGGAAATGCTGAGCGACTATGAAAGCCGCCAGGCGCTTGTCGTCTACCGGAACCCAGACCGCTGGACACAGACCATCGGTATTAATCAGGGCACCCAGAACGGTATTGAACAGGATATGGCCGTAGTTACAAATGAAGGCCTTATCGGACGTGTGGCTGAGGCTTCTGAATTTTCCTCCACTGTCCAATTACTATCGGACGGGGAACGGACAAACCGTATCAGCGCCAGTGTGACCGCCGGTGATGAAACGGTTAATGCTTTCATTGAAGGATGGGATGAAGACCGGGACGGCCTCATGCTCCGGAAAATCCGCAGTGATGCAGAAATCGAAGAAGGCCAGCAGGTAGTTACTTCAGGAATGGGCGGAGCGTTTCCAAGCGGTATTCCAATCGGGGAAGTAGAGAGCGTGGAGCCCGATGAATACGGTTTAACGTATAACGCCCTTATTGAACCAGCGGCAGACTTCAGTGATTTGACGTATGTAAATGTTCTGGACCGGAATATTGAAGATCTGAGTGAAGAATTTCCTTCGCTCGAAGAAGACCAGGAGCAGGAGGACGAAGAGGAAGAAGCCGTGGACCCAGTCGGTGAAGAAGGCGGCGGGGGCTCATGACACGCTTTCTTATCCCCGTAGCGATCTTTTGTTTATTTCTTATTGAAGGAACATGGTTTGAAATCCTCTTTCCACAGGAAAATGAAAGTGGATGGGTGTGGATGCCGAGATTTGCGCTTATTGGAGTGATTTTGACCAGCATATACCGCGGCCCGGTTGCAGGAGTATGGGCAGGTGTTTTCGTTGGCTTTCTCTATGATTTCACGTACACGCAGATTCTCGGTGTTTATACGTTCTGCTTCGGCTTCATTGCGTACATGAGCTCCTACTCTCTGCCGGTGGTCCGGAACAGCTATGGATGGCAGTGGCTTATCATATTCTGTGCGCTTTTTGTATTTGAACTGCTGATTTACTTTATTTATTTTTTGCTGGGCATTGCCGAACTTTCCTTCGGAGAGTTTTTAGTGAAGCGGATGATTGCTTCGTGGCTTATTAACGGGGCTGCTGCTTTACTGCTGCTCGTTCCTTTCCGCCGTATTTTTGAATGGATTGAAGACGAAGAAAAAATCAGGCAGCGATAATTTTTTAAAAAAGAAGTGGTTTGCTGTTTATTCCTGTGAAATGAAACCGTATAATGGAAAGAACGACATTTACTAAGAATGGAGAGCGCTTAAGGGTTCAGGGGTGAAAATATGACGAATAACAATGGAAATTATGTAACGATCAAAGGTACTAAAGAAGGACTAACCATTGTATTAAATGATCAGTGCTCTTATCATGAACTTCTTGAGGAATTGAAGAAGAAGATTGAACGGGAGCAGCGTTTGTTTGAAAACGGGCCGCAAGTAGAAGTCCGTGTGGACGCCGGGAACCGTTATTTGAGTAAAAGTCACGAAGAAGAAATTACGGAAGTTCTGAACAAAACGGGTTCAGTGCGGGTGCATGAGGTTCATTCGAACGTGATAACAAAGGATGAAGCACAAGAGGTAATTGAAAAAGCAACAGTAACGTCTGTCACACAGATTGTCCGTTCGGGGCAGGTACTCCGCAAAACAGGCGACATCCTTATTATTGGCGATGTTAATCCCGGCGGAGTGGTTGAAGCAACGGGTAATATCTATGTTATCGGTGCATTAAAAGGAATAGCGAGAGCCGGCACAGAGGGAGAAAGTCATGCTGTGGTGTGTGCCTCTGTGATGATTCCTAAACAAATTTCTATCTCGGATACGTATTTCTACGCGCCGGAAAAGCATGAAAAGCAGGAGCAGAAGCCTGCGATTGAAGGCCCGGGGTATGCGTATGTTACCGGAGAAGAATATAAGGCAATTGCATTTGAGGAAACAAAAATGCTCGGGCATTATTTACGCTCGGTCTCATATACATAAGCATGTCAGGCCGAAAAACAACTTCCGGACACCGTTAGCCGGAATGAGAAGCATGTAAGGTCTGAAAGGAGGAACCGTTGGTGGGAGAGGCAATAGTAATTACATCCGGAAAAGGCGGAGTCGGGAAAACCACGACTTCTGCCAACATCGGTACAGCACTTGCACTGCAGGGACAAAAAGTATGTTTGATTGATACAGATATCGGACTTCGGAATTTGGATGTCGTTATGGGTCTGGAAAACCGGATCATTTACGATCTGGTGGATGCTGCGGAAGGACGCTGCAAGGTGCAGCAGGCATTGATCCGGGATAAAAGGTTCGACTGCCTGCATTTGCTGCCGGCAGCACAGACAAAGGATAAATCTGCGGTGAATCCCGAACAAATGGAGGAAATCGTGGAAACGCTCCGCCCGGAATACGATTTTATTCTTATCGATTGCCCGGCCGGTATTGAGCAGGGATTTAAAAACGCTGTGTCCGGCGCGGACAAAGCGATCGTTGTTACCACTCCGGATACGGCAGCCGTGAGAGATGCTGACCGGATCATCGGTTTGCTTGAAAACGAAGATATTGAACCGCCAAAGCTGGTAGTGAACCGGGTGCGGAGTGATCTTTCAAGGGAAGGCAACGTACTGGATGTGGAAGACGTCGTAGCTACACTCGCAGTGGATCTGCTCGGCATGATTGTAGACGAAGAGCATGTATTAAAAGCAGCACATAAAGGGGAGCCGATTGCGATGAATCCAAACAGCAGGGCTTCGCTTGGGTATCGTAATATTGCCCGCCGGCTGCTCGGGGAATCGGTACCGCTTATGGCAGTGGAAGAAAAGAAAAGCTTTTTCTCCAAAGTGAAAAGTTTATTCGGAATAAAATCATAAAAGGTTAAGGACGGGGAGTATGCTTCCTGTCCTTTTTGTTTGTGCAGAGGAGTCAATTTTGTTTTCTTTAAGAGCTGCGTGGTATAATAATAACGAAAGGGCATGCTGTTTTGGAGTTGATTCCCGAATCGCCTGTCTTTCTTATAAAGGTTTTTACAGAATGAAAGGCTTCGATTATCTATCCGAATGCGCGGAGGAGGAATCACTGATGACTGTTATAGAAAAGCACCCTTATCTTTCCGATGAAGAACGCCAAAAACTGGCACTTTTAAATAAACAAATGCAGGAAGCGGCTTCCGAACAGGAATTGAAGCGGCTTACAACGCAGATCGCCCTGCTTCATGAAAAAGCGAAGGTCAGAGAAGAAAACAAGTCTAACTGAATGACTGCCACCATCATGTGGCAGTCTTTTTCCTTTTGGAAAGAAATGCGCCACTGGAGGAACGTTCAATGGAATTAATTACAAATATGAAAGCCGGGGAAGCAAGAGCGGCCCTGAAACATAATGGAAGAGTGAAAGAGTTCTTTTTTGAGTCGGCAATGGATGACACGGCGGCCGGAGATATCTATAAAGGAAGAGTAGTGGACGTGCTGCCGGGCATGGATGCTGCATTCATAGATATCGGCAAAGGGAAAAAAGGATACCTGCACCGGGACAATATTATGGCGTACCGGCTGCTGAAAGAGCCGCTTGCTGAAAAAAAGCAGCGGGGCATCAAAGATTTTATCAAAAAGGACGAATATTTATTTGTTCAGGTCGTGAAGGAAGAAACGGCCAGCAAGGGAGCCAAGCTTAAGGAAAATTTGTCACTGCCGGGAAAATACTGCGTGTATCTTCCGGATGAGCCGGGACTGTTTATTTCACAAAAAGTGGAAGGGGCAGTAAAGGAAGAATGGCTCGAACAGGAAAAAGCGCTGCCGTTGAACGGAGACGGCCTGATTGTGCGTACGGAGGGCACGGACCAGTCTCTGGATGTAATAAAGAAGGAAGTCTCCCAGCTGCAGAGCCTTTGGCAGGAGATGGTGCTTCGGGGGGAAGAGATGTCCTCTCCGGGAAAGGTATCGCAGGAGGAGCACTTTTTAAAAAAATGTCTGACATATGCTCCTCTGGAATATGTGAAAAGAGTCGCTGTGGACACAAGAGAAGCGATTGAGACGGCAAAAACACAATTCAGCGGATGGGAGCCCGAAAAGCGTCCAGAATTTGTGCTTTTTGAGAACCAGGAAAATATTTTTTCGAAAGAAAATGTGGAAGTTGATCTCGAGCGCGCCTTAAAGCCTATAGCGTGGCTGAAAAGCGGAGGATTTTTACAGATCGAAAAAACAGAAATGTGTATTACCATTGATGTGAATACGGGAAGGTTTACCGGAAAACATGATCTCGGGCACACAATTGTAAAAACAAACCTCGAAGCTGCCACAGAAGTGATGCATCAATTGCGTGTCAGAAATCTCTCCGGGATGATAATGATTGACTTTATACGGATGAATGAAGAAAAAGACCGGCATCATTTAATGCAGGTATTGGAAGAAAAAGCTGCTGAAGACCCACAAAAAATCCGGATTGCCGGCTTCTCCCGTCTTGGCGTTGTGGAGGTGACCCGCCAGCGTTCCCGTCAGAGTCTCGAAGAACACCTGCTCGAACCTTACGGCACAGAGTACGGCAAAGGGTGGAGGCTGTCGGAAAAAGAACTGTTGGAAAGATCAAAACGAATGCTTGGTGCGTGGATGGAAGAAGACGTGGATGCGATCGTACTGGAAGTCCCGGACCGACTGCTCCTCAGGGAAGGAAGGGCACTGTATGATGATCTTCAGCAAATAGCCCCGGGCCGCTTGTTTATCGTTTCTGAACCAAAGGAGCAGGAGGTCGTTGTCCGCTACGCGGGAAGCCTTGAAGTGGCGGAACAAAGAAATCAGGCATTGAAGGCTCAAATGAAGCAGCGGGGAATTGACTTTCGTTTTTAATATATGCTATTATTTGTAACGTTAGTTGTTTGGAAGCACCCAAACTACAACCGCACAAGAACAGGTTTAAGCCCTGGAAAGGCACCTGTATTGGCGAGTCTAAGTGATTAGGAGGTGCAGAGATGTACGCAATTATTGAAACTGGTGGAAAACAGTTAAAAGTAGAAGAAGGCCAGACTATCTTCGTTGAAAAATTAGACGCAGAAGCTGGAGAGAACGTGACGTTCGGCAATGTAGTATTTGTCGGAGGCGACGATGTAAAAGTTGGTTCTCCTTTTGTTGAGGGAGCTAAAGTTACAGGCAAAGTAGAAAGACAGGGCCGTAACAAAAAAATCATCGTTTTCAAATTCAAGAAACGTAAAAACTACCGCCGTAAGCAGGGCCATCGTCAGCCTTACACAAAAGTTACAATCAACAGCATTGACGCGTAGTTATGATACGGGTCACTGTTAGCCGTGACGGGGCAGAGCGTATTCGTTCTGTTACCATGACCGGCCATGCTGAGTCAGGGCCGTACGGCTACGATTTGGTATGTGCCGGCGCTTCGGCAGTATCTTTTGGGGCTGTAAACGCGATGGCATCTCTCTGCCATACTGATCCCGTAGTGGATTTAGGCCAAGAAGGCGGTTATTTTCAGTGCGTGCTTCCGGAAGAAAGCACTGAAGAGGATAAGCGTCAAATGCAGCTTTTGGCAGAGGGAATGATTATCTCTTTGGAGACCATTGCTGATCAGTACGGTGAATTTATATCAATTGAAGAGCATAGGAGGTGAATGTTGATGTTGAAATTAGACCTGCAGTTCTTTGCTCAGAAAAAAGGGGTAGGTAGTACAAAAAACGGTCGTGACTCCATTTCCAAGCGTTTGGGTACCAAGCGCGCTGATGGCCAGCACGTAACCGGTGGTTCTATCCTCGTCCGCCAGCGCGGTTCGAAAATTTTCCCCGGCAACAATGTCGGTAAAGGTGGAGACGATACTCTTTTCTCCAAAATCGACGGTGTTGTGAAATTTGAGCGTGTCGGAAAAAAACGTAAACGCGTGAGCGTTTATGCAAAAGAAGCATAAGACTCGCATCCGTTCAAACAGATATTTTCTGTTTGAACGGATTTTTTTATTGAAAGGGGAGCGAAAGATGCAGGTAACAATTATTGGCTTTTGGCATGCGTTTCCGGAAGCCGGGGAAGCGGCTTCCGGTTATCTGATTGAAGAAGATGGTTTTCAGCTGCTGCTCGACTGTGGAAGCGGAGTGATTTCCCAGCTTCAGCATTACACTGAGCTTAGCGGCATCGACGCTGTGCTGCTGTCCCATTATCATCAGGATCATGTGGGTGATTTCGGAGCTTTCCAGTACTATCGTCTGCTCGAACCCGTCCTCTGGCCGGAAAAGCAGCATGAGACCGCGGTTTACGCGCACCGGGAGGATGAAGAAGGCTTTCAGCGCCTGTTTTATAAAGAAGCCGTACAGCCGACAGAATACCGGGCAGAGGAGCCTTTTACCGCCGGGCCGTTCACCATTACTCCTACAGCTGTAAAACACGCCGTCCCCTGCTTTGGGTTTCGGATTGAAAGCGCAGCCGGCAGCCTATTTTTCACTGCAGATACTTCATATATACCAGAGCTCGAGCAGGCAGCTGCGCAGGTGGATGTACTTATCGCCGAATCCAGCTTTTATGCCGGGCAGGACGGGTCATTCGCCGGCCATATGAATTCAGAGGAAGCAGCGGAGCTCGCCAAAAGGGCTCAAGCAGGTAAATTAATATTAACCCACCTGCCTCATTTCGGAGACCATACACAGCTGAAAAGAGAAGCGGAAAGGATTTTCACAGGACCGGTGGAGCTCGCAGCAGGCGGACTTAAAATAAATATCAGCTGAGGCAGTTAATCATTTCTTCCGGGAAATGATTTTTTTGCGTTTAAATGAAAGCGGTACCGCATGCACCTTTACATATTCTTAACAATCAAACTATTTTCTCTTAACAATTAAATCCTATACTAAGCATTGGGAGCAAAAAGAGTTGCTTTGCCATTAGTACATAAACAAAGAGGAGGAAGTTGCTTTGAAACTCAAAACAGTATGGATGGTTCCAACATTAGCCTCAATGGCAGTATTTGCATCCGCATGTGGCGGTGGGGGAGAAGAACCCGGCGGCTCGGAAGAAAGCTCCGGCAGTGAAGGAAGCGGAGAAGAAAGCGCAGGCCAGGAAGGCGGCGGTTCCGGAGATATTGCTATTGATGGTTCCTCCACGGTTTTTCCAATTATGGAAGCCGTATCGGAGGAATTCGGTAAAGAAAATGAAGATATAGACGCACCGGTGGGTGTTTCTGGCTCCGGTGGCGGTTTTGAGCGTTTCATTGCTGGTGAAACGGACCTTAACAACGCCTCCCGTGAAATTTCTGAAGAGGAGCAGCAGGCCCTTGAGGATGAAGGAATTGAATACACTGAACTTACGATGGCTTACGATGGTATCACTGTTGCTGTAAATCCGGAAAATGATTTTGTGGATGAATTGACCTATGATCAGCTCGACCAGATCTACTCCGACGACAGCGATGCAGAAACGTGGTCCGATATTAACGAAGAATGGCCGGACGAAGAGTTGGACCTTTATGCTCCGGGTACGGATTCCGGCACTCATGATTACTTCGTAGAGAACGTGCTTGGCGGCGATGATCTTTCCCGTAACGCTTCAACGTCCGAAGACGACAACGTTCTTGTTAACGGGGTATCAGGCAGCCAGGGAGCTATTGGGTTCTTTGGATATTCCTACTACAGTGAAAACGAAGATGATTTAAAAGCTGTACCAGTTACAGATGACGATGAAGAAGCTGTAGAGCCTTCGCCTGAAACGATCACTGATGAATCTTATCCACTGGCACGTCCACTGTTTACTTACTTCAAAAACTCTTCTGTGGAAGATGATGAAGATGTAGAAGCATATGTGCGCTTTGCCAATGAAAACGCCGGTGATCTGGCAGAGGAAGTAGGCTATGCAGCAGCTCCTGACAGTGCTTATGAAGAAAACGAAGAAAAAATTGATGAAGTAGCCGGAGAGTAAATAAAAGGCAGTAAAGGGCAAAAAGCGAGGAAGCTTTGACTTCCTTGCTTTTGTACTTGCCTGAAAGAAATCATCTGTAAGGGGATGGACAGCAAAATGGAAGATCGTTCAAAGCTCTCGATCAGCGAAAGAATCGAACAGAAAACAAAAGGCTCCGGCTCTTCAAGCTTTATGGAAAAATTGATGCCGGCTATCTTTTTATCGTGTGCAATTATTTCGATATTAACTACTGTAGGTATCGTGTTCACTCTACTGTTTGAAACAGTAACCTTTTTCCGGGGGGTGCCATTTGCTGATTTTTTTGCTTCCACTGAATGGTATCCATTCTTTTCAGAGCCGCAGTACGGCATTTGGCCATTAGTGAACGGTACGTTAATGATTGCAGGTATTGCCATGATGGTATCTATTCCTTTTGGGCTGGGAGCTGCCATTTATTTGAGTGAGTATGCCTCAGAAAAAGTCCGTAAAACAGTTAAACCAGTTTTAGAAGTATTGGCTGGTATTCCAACTATTGTTTATGGTTTTTTTGCTCTTACTTTTGTGACGCCGATTCTAAGGGCCGTTATCCCCGGCGTGGATGTCTTTAACGCATTAAGTCCAGGGATTATAGTAGGCGTTATGATTATTCCAATGATTGCAAGCCTTTCAGAGGATGCAATGAGCTCGGTGCCGAATTCGATCCGGGAAGGGGCTTTCGCTTTAGGGGCCACACGCATGGAGGTCACGGTGAAGGTAGTTATGCCGGCCGCCTTATCGGGAATCATTGCCTCCTTCGTCCTCGGCGTTTCACGTGCTGTCGGTGAAACAATGATTGTGTCAGTGGCAGGCGGTGCAAGCCCGAGTATGGGAATTGACCCGACAGGAGCGGTGCAGACAATGACAGCGTACATTGTACAGGTGGTCAAAGGAGACGCTGGTTTTGGAACACCGATTTATTACAGTATTTATGCTGTAGGTATGACATTATTTGTGTTCACCCTGGCGATGAACCTGTTGGCTCATTACATTTCTCGACGATTCCGGGAGGATTACTAAATGAAATTTGCAGATACAACAGCACCTAAGGAAGCATACGAAGAAAATACTCAGCGGCTGGGCAAAAGGCATATTTGGAATAAGGCGTTTAAAGGGCTTTGTTTTGCCGCTATGGCTTTTAGCATAGCGATGCTTCTCGTATTGCTGATACGAATACTCACTCAAGGAATTGGTTTTTTAGACTGGGGCCTTGTCGTAAACTTTGCTTCAAGAAACGCAGAGGATGCAGGAATGCTTGCTGCGCTGGCAGGGACGATTTGGTTGATGATGGTAGCAGCACCGCTTTCTTTTGTTTTAGGAGTCGGCACAGCTGTTTATATGGAGGAATACGCTCCGGTAAACAGATTCACCAATCTTCTTCAAACGAATATTTCCAATCTTGCGGGCGTTCCTTCTGTGGTCTTCGGGCTATTGGGACTTACGATATTCAATCGTCTTCTGGGGCTTGGAGCAAGTGTTCTTGCAGGGGGCCTGACCCTGTCTCTGCTTGTTCTTCCTATTATCGTTGTTGCCTCCAGGGAGGCTATTAACGCGGTTCCGACAGACGTCAAGCAGGCCTCCTATGCTATGGGGGCAACTAAATGGCAGACAATCTTCCGGATTGTTATTCCTACATCTCTTCCAGGAATACTGACAGGAACTATTCTGGCACTCTCGCGGGCAATCGGGGAGACAGCCCCAATTCTGGTAATTGGTGCACTGACATATGTTGCTTCCACGCCATCAGATCTGTTCTCCAACTTTACTGCCATGCCAGTTCAGATTTATGACTGGACCGGACGTCCGCAGGAGGAATTTCAAAACATTGCAGCGGCAGGCATTATTATCATACTGCTCATGCTCTTTTTCATGAACTCCATTGCTGTATTTATCCGGACTAAATTCCAAAAACGCTTTTAATATAAGGATCAAAGAAAGGGGAAGCACTATGCAGACTAAGCATGAAAACCGTTCAGTAGAGGGAAACGACAATTTCAATACAGAGGAAAAAGCGCCGCTTGCATACAACGTAGACCAGCTGAATCTCTGGTACGCTGACAACCACGCGCTGCAGAATATTTCGATGGAGATTCCGGAAAAGTCCGTGACAGCCATTATCGGACCTTCGGGCTGCGGGAAATCGACATTTATTAAAACCTTAAACCGGATGACTGAAATGAATCCGATTGTAAAAACGAACGGCTCCATTAAGTACCGGGAAAATGAGATTTTTTCAAAGAATTTCAGTGTCGAGTATCTTCGTACTAAAGTAGGAATGGTGTTTCAAAACCCGAACCCGTTTCCCAAATCGATTTATGAAAATGTAATATACGGTCCGAAAATTCATGGCATCAAGGATAAAAAAACGCTTGATGAGATCGTGGAAAAAAGCTTGAAAAAAGCGGCTATCTGGGATGAAACGAAGGACCGGCTGAAAGAAAATGCTTTCGGGCTCTCCGGTGGTCAGCAGCAGCGTCTTTGCATTGCGCGCTGTCTGGCAATTGAACCTGACATCATTTTAATGGACGAGCCTACTTCTGCATTGGATCCAATTTCTACGCTGAAGATTGAAGAGCTGGTCCAGGAGCTGAAAAAAGACTATACGATTGTCATTGTTACCCACAATATGCAGCAGGCAGCCCGCATTTCAGACAATACTGCTTTCTTCTTAAACGGCGTTATTGTAGAGCATGATCAAACAGATAAAATCTTTTCATCGCCGGCGAAAAAAGAGACAGAAGATTATATTTCCGGCAGATTCGGCTGATCCGGAAGAAAGAGGTTGAATAATGGGCGTTCGAAAGGCGTATGAGCAGGACTTAACGTATTTAAAGCAGGAAATACTAGACATGGGCAAATATGTGAAGTATGCTTTCGAGCAGTCGCTGCTCGCGTTGAAAACCAATGATAATCAGTCACTTGTCCGGGAAATTGTTACAGATGATAAAAATATCAATTCCATGGAATTGAAAATCATGGATGCGGCGACATTAACAATTGCCAAGCAGCAGCCGGTGGCTACAGATCTGCGCAGGTGTATTGTTGCTTTAAAAATGGCCAGCGATCTCGAGCGCATGGCCGATATCGCGGTGGATATTGCAAAAGCTTCAGCCAGGCTGAGCGAAAATAGAAGCCGGGAGGATATTGACCAGTTAATTGATATGGCGGAAATTTCCAGGCAGATGTTTGACCAGGCGATGGAGGCATATGACAATCAGGAACTGATGCATGCCCAGCGAGTCGCTTCTTTGGATGATCACGTGGACAGTAAGTATAAATTGTTTATACAGAAGCAGCTTCGGCAAAGTGCGGATGAAGTGCTGCTGGAAGACATTACTCAGCTGTCTTTTATCGGGCGTTATATTGAGCGTTTTGCAGATCATACGACGAACTTGGCAGAATGGGTCGTTTATGAAGTGAACGGGCACCATTTTGATTTAAACTAGAAATGCATACAATGCAGTCTCCGCCTGATAGCGGAGGCTTTTTTTGTACTGTATGGAGCTCTTTTGCAAACTTGAAGGCAGAGAAGGGGCTGAAAGAAAAAATTTTAACCGGCTGTTATCTCAAATACCTGCTCCAGTCTGTCGATATAAAAAGAGAAGAAGCTGCAGCACACTATCAACTAGTATTGAGTTCAAAAGGCGGAGGTACGGGCATGAGCCATACAGAATATTTGGATATGTTTATTGAAGAAAGCCAGGAGCACATTCAGGCGATTAACGTTCACCTGCTGGAGCTGGAAAAGCAGCCGCAGGATGAAACGATCATAGGGGAAATTTTTCGTTCGGCCCATACGATGAAAGGCATGGCCGGCACGATGGGATATGAGGATTTGACGAATGTTACACATGCTCTGGAAAATGTTCTCGACCAAATGCGTGAAAAAACGAGGCTTGCAGATGCAGAAACGATGGATGTACTTCTTGAAGCAGCAGATGTTGCTGAAGAAATCGTAGAGGATATCGCTTCCGGCGGTGAGGGGAAAAAGGATATACAGGCTATTACGGAAAAGCTGCTTGGTCAAAGCACCCGGCCCGGGGCAGAGCAGGGGACAAAAGAAAAGAATGGCATTGACATGGATTGGAATGAATACGACCGGGCAGTGATCGCCCAGTCCGTGGAAAGTGGTATGCAGGCATATACAGTGCATGTGACCCTTGAGGAGAATGCCATGCTAAAAGCAGCACGTGCCTACATGGTATTTGAAGCTCTTGAAGCAGACGGTCACGTTATTAAATCAGTGCCGGAGGCTTCAGATATTGAAGCGGAGCGATTCGATAACGCATTTACCACAGCAGTAGTAACGACCGCTGCAAAGGAAGACCTGATCAACCAGGTGGCCTCAATTTCGGAAATTGAAACAGTGGTGGCAGAGGAAATTGAAATAACGGGCAGCACAGACTATCAGGAAGGTTTGGTCGAAAAACCGGCTCCGGAAGTAAAAGAAACCAGTTCACTGGAACGTAAACGTACAGAGACGAACAAAACCATCCGGGTTAATATTGACCGGCTGGATAAATTAATGAACCTTTTTGAAGAGCTGGTTATTGATCGGGGGCGCCTTGAGCGTATATCGGAGGAAATACGAAGCAGCGAACTGACAGAAACAGTCGAAAGAATGTCACGGACGACCGGGAGCCTGCAGGAAATTATTTTACATATGCGGATGGTACCGGTGGATCAGGTGTTCAGTCGTTTCCCGAAGATGGTGCGCAGCCTGTCAAGAGACCTTGGCAAAAAGATAGAGCTCGAAGTCATTGGTGCAGAGACGGAACTGGATCGTTCGATTATTGATGAAATTGGGGACCCGCTTGTTCATCTTATAAGAAATTCAATCGATCATGGAATTGAAATGCCCGAAAAGAGAAAGCAGAACGGCAAGCCGGAAGAGGGTCATGTCGAGCTTCGTGCTTATCACAGCGGCAATCATGTGTATATTGAAATTGAGGATGACGGGGGCGGAATTGACCGTGAACGTGTACTCAAAAAGGCCGTGGAAAATGACGTAATAGCTGCCGAGGATGCCGATACGCTGACGGATTACGACGTGCATCAATTCATTTTTTCAGCAGGATTCAGCACTGTTGATGAAGTGACTGACCTGTCAGGGCGCGGGGTCGGTTTGGACGTAGTAAAAAATACGTTTGAATCACTCGGCGGCGTCATCAGTGTGCATTCTGAAAAAGGACGAGGAACCAAATTCAGTATTCAGCTTCCCCTGACACTGTCGATTATTGATGTGATGCTTGTTGATGTGGGTGAAGAGCATTACGGACTGCCGCTTACTTCTATCGTAGAGACAGCAAGTATTAAGAGCAGTAGCATTTTTTATGTGCACAAACGGAAAATGATCGATTTTCGCGGAAATATTATTCCGGTAATGTTTTTGGAGGATGTATTTGAAATTCCGGTGGAACGGGAGTGGGACCGTGAAAATTATTCGGTCGTAGTCGTGCATAAAGGAGAAAAGATGGCCGCTCTGGTTGTCGACAGTTTTATCGGCCAGCAGGATGTTGTATTGAAATCACTCGGCCATTACCTTCGGGACGTACGCGCCATATCAGGAGCCACGATTCTCGGAGACGGTAATGTAGCATTAATTGTAGACACAAACGCTCTATTGTAAGGAGGAAGTATTATGACGGAAGAAAATGTTGTAAAAAAAGTCATTATATTTCGATTGGAGGCCGAAGAATACGGCGTTGAAGTAAATCATGTCCAGTCGATTGAACGAATGCAGAATTTCACCCGTATACCAAATGCTGAAAAAAGTATACGCGGCGTCATTAATTTGCGGGGTGTCATTATTCCAATTATTGATCTTCGAAAAAGACTTTCCTATGAAGAAGTCCCGTATACAGAAGAAACACGGATTTTAATTTTAGCTCTTGAAGGCAATCATATCGGCTTGATCGTTGATGCGGCAAACGATGTGATGGACGTGTTTGAAAGTGAAATTGACGCGCCTCCTCAAGCAGTGTCGAAAGAAGAACAAATGTATTTAAAAAACGTAATCAAAAAAGAAAGCCGCGTATTTACTCTTTTAAATGTGCATGCAGTAGCCGAATCCTTGGAAACGGCGTCTGTTTGATTCCCAGGGCTGTTCTCCTTTAATATAGGAGAAGGAGCCCTTTTTCATATGTGTGAAAAATAAATTAGGGAATAGGGCGGATAGTGGAAATATTTTCACAGGACTGTACGCCGCAGATAGAACAAGGTATG
Source organism: Marinococcus sp. LNHM4E3-1 (assembly GCF_056034405.1). Lineage (NCBI taxonomy): Bacteria > Bacillati > Bacillota > Bacilli > Caryophanales > Bacillaceae > Marinococcus > Marinococcus sp. LNHM4E3-1. The sequence continues at coordinate 131,313 of NZ_JBQLID010000006.1, forward strand.
ATGTTAACAGCGGCGCCAGGCAGCGTGCGTTCGAAATTTTATATAATGGGGACATGCTTCCATGAGTTTACATCAATCAACCGAAGAAAAGCAGTATGATATCAATATGATGTTTGTATTGTTTTTGTTCGCAGTAGTCAGCTGTTTCTATATTTTTCAGGCTCAGCAGCTCGAACAATACGAAGGCAATTTTATGATCCAGCAGATTATCTTTTTCGTGCTGGCATTCGCTATTATGATGGTAGTTATACATTTTGATTTTGAGTATTATCTGATACTGCACTGGTTTTTATATGCTTTTGGGCTGGCTCTTTTAGCAGGGCTGCTAGTTGCCCCGTCAAGCATTGCCCCAGTGATTAACGGGGCACAGTCATGGTATGTAGTCCCCGGTCTCGGCCAGTTTCAGCCGGCAGAATTTATGAGAATTTTTCTGATCTTGACGCTGAGTGCTATCATTTATAATCACCATACAGAGTACAGCGGGAGCAAAAACATGCGCTCTGATTTTATACTTATAGGGAAAATGTTTCTGCCCACCCTCCCGGTCATTCTTCTTCTGGCAACACAGCCGGACATGGGGAGTGTGATGCTCGTGGGAGCTATTTTTGTTTCTCTTCTGGTGGTTTCGGGGATCTCCTACAAAATATTGACAGTAGCTATCGGCGCTCCACTTTTAGCGATACTTGGATTTGTCATTTCTTTTTTTCAGTTTCCTAATTTGATGGAGCGATTTGTATTTTCCAATATGGACCCTTATCAGGTAAGCAGAATCCAGGGATGGCTGAATCCGTTTGAAAATCAGGACGCAGGTTTTCAGACAGCAAGAGCATTGACTGCCATCGGCTCCGGGAGGCTGTTTGGCAACGACGGGGACCAGGTGTATATCCCGGAAGCCCACACGGATTTCATTTTTGCTGTGATCAGCTCTGTTCACGGCTTTCTGGGCGGTGCGATGGTCATCACCCTTTATTTTGTGCTCCTGTATCAAATTCTTCTGATCAGCATGCGGTCGCATAACGCTTACGGCAAATACATCTGTGCAGGTGTTATTGGATTGTTTGCTTTCCAGATATTTCAAAATATCGGACAAAGCCTTGGCCTTCTGCCGGTCACCGGCTTTACGCTTCCACTGCTCAGCTACGGAGGAAGCTCGCTTGTCGGCACCATGTTTATTTTAGGTATCGTAATGAGTGTACGCTATCATTCAAAAAATTACTTCTTTGCCCACCACAAAAATCAGTAAAGCCAGCCGAAATCCGGCTGGCTTTTGTTTATGGTTTTTTGATATGCATGGAATTCTTTGGTGCTCTGGCTCTTCCCGAAGATGAGAAAAGCTGTTCACTCTGCCTTTGCACGGCCGAGATGAGCGTATCGAGTTTACGCTCCATCCGGTAAACAAGAAAAAAGGCAAGTGCAACAGCCGCTCCCTGGTCTCCGGCCAGCTGTATCCATTCCTCCATGAAAAATCCTCCTTTATAAAGAATCCCCCAGCCGAGGGGGCTGAGGGAATCGGATTAATTGGTTTCCCAGATAGTGTCTACGTTTCGTTCTACGACTCTTGCATACACTTTTTTAGTAACAATGCCATCGCTTGTGAAAAAGGCTTCCTTAGCAATAATGGTGTCCATTAATGTCTCTACTGCTGTTTCATCCACCGGTTCTGCCGGGTTTTCGATAGAAAGAGTAGTAGCTTTGCCGAAATCACTTTCAAAACGCAGCTGCAGTTGCTTGCTCATCATCTTCACCTCCTGTATTTAAAGCTACTGCCGTTTTACAACGGGGCCGGAGCCTGCATGGTGTACTCGTTGTTGCGCTGCACGCTTTGTACAACGTACGGCTGAAGTGCGGCAAGGCCATCCGCAATTTCCTGGAGGTCATCGTCTGAAATTTCAGGGTTTATGCTGCGGAATGTTTTTCGTTTGTAGTCACCGCTGCCGTCTTCGCCAGGTCCTAAATAAAATTCAAAAGAAAGATCAGTTTTTGTTAATTGAGCCATTGTGTCTCACCTCCTTTCACCGTATATATTGACGTGCCGAAGCAAAAGGGGGGAGGGAGCTGTGTTTATTTTACGAAGGTTATGGGAATATCACCATGGAATGTTAAACGAAGGAGGATTTACAATGAACGTACTGGTAATTGGAGCGAACGGAAAAATTGCACGTCACCTGGTGGAAGAATTGAAGGACACGGATCACCACGTAACGGCGTTAATTAGAAAAGAAGAACAGTCAGAAGAATTGAAGAGCCTTGGGGCGGACGAAACGGTAGTCCGTGATTTGGAAGGAGATATTTCCGATGCGTTTGCCGATAAAGACGCAGCGGTCTTTGCTGCTGGGTCAGGCGGCCATACAGGACCGGATAAAACCACCATTATTGACTTGTGGGGGTCGAGAAAATCAGTGGAAGCCTCCAAAGCCCACGGGGTAAAACGCTTCATTCAGGTAAGTTCGATGAATACGGATGAACCGGAAAACGGCCCGGAAAAAATGCGCCATTACTTTATTGCTAAGCGCGTAGCCGATGATTACCTTGAAGAAAGCGGCCTTGATTATACCATTGTACGGCCGGGAGTGCTCACAAACGATGATCCGAGCGGCACTGTACAGTTAAAACAAAAACTGAATGAAAAAGGCGAAATTCCACGTGCTGATGTGGCTAAAGTGATCGCCGCATCTTTGGATACACCTGGTACTATCCGCAAAAAGTTTGATCTGATCAGCGGCGACCAGGAAATTATTGCAGCGCTCAACGAATTATAGGAAGGAAAGCAAACAGCCGGGGCCCAACGCAGCCGGCTGTTTTTACATAATAACCGCATGGGAGGCAAAAGCGCCATGACGAACAGTTCAGGCCCCCGGATTTCCGGGCGTGCCCTATGGTTAAACTTTTTCCTGCTGTTTGCAGTTGGTATTGTTATCATTGCTGCTGTGTTTCAGGGGGAAACTTTAACATACATAAACAGCTTATTTTCCTTTAATACAGCTGCTGCCGATAGTCTCACCGGAGCCTGCACGGGAATAGCGGCAGGATTTTTCGCCTGGGGGGCGTATAAAAAGCAGTGGTTTGCCGTGCCGGACAACACATATACCGATCTCTTAAAAGAACTGATCCGCCGGCGGGGGAGCTTTTGGGCTGTAACAGTTGGAGCGGCAGTATCAGAGGAAATATTGTTTCGGGCAGCAATGCTTGGAACACTGGTGCTTGTACTGCCGGACATCTTTGCTTTATGCGTTACTTCATTTATTTTCATGCTGGTGCATGTGCCTCAATACGCCGGTCAGCAGCTGATTCATGCATGGATTTTTGTCCTGGGCCTGCTGCTCGGAGGCCTGCTTTTATGGCAGGGAACGCTGTGGGGGGCTGCGGCTGCTCATGCCGGATACAATGCGGTCTCCTTTCTGATTTGGAAACGAAGTGAAGCACTTCAGGAATAATCACTCTGAACCGGCGGGGCGGAAATGTCAGTAGCTTTTGCCAGTCTGGTGACGCTCCAGGCGGAGCTGTGCTTTCTCCTGCTCTTCCGAAGAAACGAGATAATAGCTTACCCCGTTCTCTTCAGCAGAAGCTCCATGAATTTCAGTCGTCTGGATCTGGGTGAGGGCAGGAGTATAGTGGTAAGAAAAGCTGCGGATATCCTGAAACGTCATATCGGTCTGTATGTGGTCACCGAGGGCGTAAAGCAGTTCTTCCGCTTTACGGAGCGTAGCCGGACTTTTTGCTTTTTCAAGAAGTGCTTCGAGCACCTGCTGCTGGCGGAGGTTCCGACCCAGATCGCCCCGTGGGTCCTGCTTGCGCATGCGGACGTAATATAATGCCTGTTCGCCATTTAAATGGAGGTTTCCCTTCGTGTAGGTGAAAGGCTCTCCTTCGTCCTTGACGAATTCCAAATCGTTTTGCACTGTAACTCCGCCGTAAGCATCAACCACCTCCCGGAACCCTTCCATATCAGCTTCGACGGTAAAATCGATGGAGGTGTCCAGAAATTCTTCCGCTGTTTTCTTCAGTAAGGGCATGCCTCCATAGCTGTAGGCATGATTTATTTTATCCATACTGTCTCTTCCTGGAATGGAAACCTTAGTGTCTCTTGGAATATTAAAAAGCAGCGTGGATTCGTTCCCGGAATGGATAGAGATAATCATAATCACATCAGCGCGGGAAACTGTCTCTTCTTTATCTGTCCCCGCTATTAGAATAATCTGAGGTCCGGAAACAGTAGAAAAATCCTCCGGCGCTGTTTCCGTGGTGATTTTCTCTTTTTGTCCAGCAGTTATAGTGTAATAATAGTAAAAGAGTCCGCCGAGAGATAGGAAGCATGTAAGCAGGAAAGTAATCATAAAAAACAAGTATACGTTTCGCATAGTTGGACGTCCTGTCTGTAAAAGTCAAAATCTCTATTTTTATATCGGCAGAAAAGGGAATATATCCAGTAGGCAAGGGTGCTCCCTGCGTTGACAAAAAAAGAGCGTAACGTTATATTCAACGTTACTGCTATTTATAATCTCGTTAGGTGAGGCTCCTGTGTAGATACAAGCTTATGCCCAAAAATGTCTAAAGACGCCAATGGGTCAACAGAATCCATCGAATTAAGGTGTTTTCTAATGAAGCTGGATAATATATTCCTACGCTATGCAGTGCTAAAGCTCGACGAAGGGGAACAGAACGGGCATATACGATGACTGGCTGATTATGCACGTCTTCCCAACGGTGGAAGGCGTTTTTTGTTTGAAATAAGTGTCAGACGGAAGAAGTACAGCTGCGTGTCTGGCCTGGAGAGGAGGAAAAAGGATGGAGAAATTAAACGAACAGGCACGGGAGGAATTCGTGGAATTAATAGCGGAGTCTTTGCAGCAGGAGCGCATAGAAGCGTTTCGTGAATTATTTTTGGATTTGCACCCTGCAGACCAGGCAGAAGTTTTTCTTGAGCTTGATGAAGAACGGGCAGTAGTGTATAAGTTTTTGTCCCCGGAAGAATTCGCTGAAGTATTCGACAGCTTTGAACCCGAAGTGCAAAAGGAAGTAGCTCTGCAGCTGAACGATCAGTATGCTGCCGAAGTATACAATAATATGTATGCAGATGATGTTGCCGACTTTCTGGGGGAGCTTGAGCCGAGGCAGATGACACATATTCTGCAGGCGATGGATCAGGAGGACGCCAATGACGTCCGGGAGCTGCTCGCCTATGAAGATAAAACGGCCGGTGCCATCATGACAAAAGAATTTGTTTCCATCAAAGCAACGGATACAATTGATGAAGTGATTGACCATCTGCGGCGGGAGGGCCCGGATGCAGAAACGATCTATTATCTGTATGTAGTGGATGAAGAGGAGAAGCTGGCAGGTGTCGCTTCGATCCGTGACTTGATTGTAGCAGACTCAGACCGCACGGTTTCTGAGGTAATGAGCAGCCGTGTCGTGTCTGTCCACGTAGATGATGACCAGGAAGAGGTCGCCCAGCTGATACAGAAGTATGATTTTCTGGCAACTCCTGTTATAGACAGTGAAGGGAGGCTTGCGGGAATTGTAACCGTGGATGATGCACTCGATGTGCTCGCAGAAGAAGCTTCGGAAGACATTGGAGAAATCTCCGGGTCCCGTGGTTCCACAGATGTGAGTGTTAATGCATTTAAAGCAGCCAGACTCCGTGCTCCCTGGATTATCCTGCTGATGTTTTTAGGGCTGTTTACAGCCCAGGTAATCGGCTGGTTTGAAAGCACCCTCGAAAGTGTCGTTCTGCTTGCCGCGTTTATTCCGATGATTATGGGGTCAGCCGGAAACACGGGCACGCAGTCGCTTGCTGTGTCTGTGCGTGCGCTTGCAACGGGAAACATTGAACGAAAAGGGCTGTGGCGTACGATCAGCCGGGAATTTTCCACGGGAATTATGATTGGGGTGGCCTCAGGAATTGTGATTACGATCTTATTGTATCTTTTTTACGGGGAGCCCCTGATAGGAGTAATTGTCGGTTTTTCCATCATGATTTCACTTGGAGTGGCTAGTGTTATCGGCACGCTGGTGCCGCTTGTAATCAACAAGCTGAAGCTCGACCCTGCCATTGCTTCAGGACCGTTCATTACAACGCTCACTGATATTATCAGCCTGCTGATTTATTTCACAGTAGCTTCGTCGCTCATCCAGAGCATTTAAGAACAGATTTTTAAAAAGAATAATGAAAAAAGGGGAGACGCTGTCTCTTCTTTTTTGTGGGCAGTTAATTAGATTAACAATTGCGCGGTGTGATAAACTATCACTATCCTGGATGAAAAGGAGCGAGGGCTTTGCAGTTAACAACCTATACGGATTATGCATTACGGATGGTAATGTACCTGGCCGCTCATGATGAAGACGAGTCCCTGCATAGTATTAAACAAATATCGACTGCATACTCCATTTCGTACAACCATCTGACTAAGGTTGGGCATGAGCTGTCGAAGCTTGGCGTCATTCACACGGTGAAAGGCCGGAACGGAGGAATTCGTTTGGCCAAAGAACCGGAAGAAATTAACATTGGCTGGCTTGTAAGGCAGACAGAAGATAATCTGACGCTGGTGGAATGCTTTGATCCAGAATCGAACCAGTGTATTTTAGCAGGCAGATGCCGGCTCCAGGGTGTTTTGGGAGAGGCTTTGAAAGCGTATTTGTCGGTACTCGATAAGTATACGGTCAAAGACCTCACAGTAAACAAGGAAATGCTTCATGCTCTGTTTGCAGCTTCAACGGCAAAAAATCAGCCGCCGATTTCTTTTTCTTAAGAAAAGATATCATCGTGCTTGCCCCGGTCACGGTGACATTCGTTAATCATCCAGGAAACCAATTATACATAATAAAGCAGCAGCCCTGTTGAAACGGGACTGCTGCTTCTTTTCATACTCTGAAGGTTAGTTTGTCTCTTCAAAGCGCCGCAGGTCGTTATTGTGACCGATAGCAATAAGCACGTCTTCTTTGAAAAGGCGGTCCTGGGCTGTGGGTGATATATTAACCTCTTTGCCGCGGCGGATGCCGAGAACGGTAACCCCGAATTTGGCCCGGATATCGAGCTGGGCGAGGGTCTTTTTATGCATGGATGCTGGTGCAGTAATCTCTATAATGGAATACTCTGCGGAGAGCTCAATATAGTCAATGACACGGTCAGAAACGAGGTGCTGGGCGATACGGTTGCCCATGTCATGCTCCGGGTGGATAATCTTATCTGCCCCGATTTTATCGAGAACCTTGTGGTGGTGAAAGTTTTGCGCTTTTACCCAGACCGAAGGGATGTCCATCTCCTTTAATAAGAGGGTGCATAAAATGCTTGCCTGAAGATCATCACCAATAGCGACAATCACGTGATCAAAATTTGTAATCCCCAGGTTCCTTAGTTCTTTTTCATCTGTGCCGTCGGCGACGGCGCTGTACGTAGAATGATTGGTAATGTCGTCGAGTTTTTCTTCATTATTGTCAATGGCCAGCACGTCATGACCGAGCTTGTACAATTCTGTACTGACGCTGACACCGAATCGCCCGAGACCGATAATGGCAAATTGTTTTTTCACACGGCGTTCTCCTTTGTCTGAAGCTTGGGGTCGTTTTCCTGTAATTGTATCGTTAATGTACCGCCGCAGTCGTGATTTGTCAAACGGGAGCCGGATGAAGGACTTGATCGTCTGATAAAGCGGAACGGCCGGAGAAATAAAGATGAAGGCAGCGCTCTGTCTGTTTTTTTAAATTAGCGTTTAAATGAGAGGTCCGGCCTGAGCCGCTGTTAAGATAGTACACGTAGTGTGTGAAAACACCGTCATTTTCTTCAAAAACGACCCTTATATTCTTTTTTTTCATGTAGAGACGCAGCTGATCGAGGTCGTGCCCAAGAGTATCGAAAGCCTGTTGAAACAACCGTTCGTAGGGTTCCTGCAGGCGGACGTCAGAAGATTTAAGCGCCTGTGTATCGAGCGTCAGTACTTTTTTTACAATCGGAAGGAGGACAGCATAATGGATAACGATATGTTCTTTTTCTGTTATAACCATTCTGTTCTCCCCCTTGCGTTGCATGATTAAATTCATTATACGAATACATGTTCCCGTTTTTCAATAAGATTTTTCATTTGCTCCGAATTTTTTTGAATTGTATAGCTCGAATTTTTGCAGGAAATGGTCTATAATGAAGTTATGTAAGCGGATACATTAAGCTTTTATTCTTCTTGGAGTTGTCGGACAATTAGTTTTACTGGCGTCAAAGGTGGGTATAGTGCAGTACACACAAAATTTATTGGCAATCAATAGATAGGCATTGGGAGGCCATGCGCGCGTCGCCCGCTTTAAAAAAGATCAGCGCCCGGCGGGTGCTGCAATAAGAACAGGGGGTTCGGCGAATATGTTACATCCAACTCATGAGCAGCATTTTATGAAAAAAGTGAAACCAATTCAAAATGGTAGAAGACCTTCAAGGCAGATTCTTCAGTCTCTATATGCTCAAATGATGATGGAGTATGCTGTGTTTGAATTTAACAGAGAGCGGCTTCTGCAAAAAATTGATGACTCCCTGGATATGCATGACGAAAAAGCTTTTCAGGAATGGACAGAGGCTTATAAAGAATTGATGAGCGAATATAAAGATGGCAAAGTATTATTCGAACAAGGCTATAAATTAGAGCTTGAATTTGAATGAAGATTTATATCAGCACCCTTTGGGCTTCCCTGAAGGGTGTTTTTTTCATGTCATAACAAATCAGAAAAAGTCACTGCCGGTCTTTACGGTGTTGGCGTTTTTTTGTATTGTTCTTTATACTGGGAAAGAAAAGAAAAGCGAAGGAGGCAGAGCTGGTGATACTTTCCGACCAAACAATCCGTTCAATGATGGAACAGGGCGATCTTAGTATCGATCCATTAGAGGACCATCAGATCCAGCCGGCATCGGTGGACATTCGTCTGGGTACTCACTTTCTAAAAATCGACGAGAACGCTATCGAGTCCATTCAACTGGACCGGCCCGCTAAATATGTGGAATTTGAAAGTGATCAGGTAATTATTCCCCCGCATTCGTTTCTGCTTGCGACCACAAAAGAATACATCAGGCTCCCCCAGCATATTACAGCCTTTGTGGAAGGAAGAAGCTCTATCGGACGGATGGGACTCTTTATTCAAAATGCAGGCTGGGTGGACCCGGGGTTTGAAGGGGAAATCACGCTTGAGCTTTATAACGCCAATCGTCTGCCTATTCGTTTAACGTCCGGCAGGCGGCTCGCACAGCTCGTTTTCGCTGAGATGGATCAAAAAGCCGGTTCTCCTTATGCGGGCAAATACCAGGGACAGCGGAATGCGATGGGAAGTCACGCCTTTTTGGATCAGGAAAACGAATAAAACTGCGCGGGGCTAATACATAGCTGAAATGAGAAATAATGATTTAAAAGACTCGTGACCTTTACTGTTCACGGGTTTTTTCGAGGTAAGCGTAAGCAGAGGCACAGGCGAAAAAAGATGTTATAATGGGAGCGCTGTGAAATGTTTTGGTGGAAAGAAGGAATAACAATTGGGTTTTCAAAATGACAAAGCGGTCGTTGTTTTTAGTGGGGGACAGGACAGTACTACTTGTTTGTTCTGGGCACTGGAACAATTTGAAGAGGTCATTGCCGTAACTTTTTCTTACGGACAACGGCACGATCAGGAAATAGAAGTAGCAAAGCGAATTGCTGAGGATATAAATGTTGAGCACCATGTACTGGATATGGGGCTTTTAAGTCAGCTGGCACCGAACGCGCTGACTCGCGACGATATTGAAGTAGAGGCGGGAGAAGACGGGGAGCTTCCTTCTACGTTTGTAGAGGGCAGGAATCTGTTGTTCTTTTCGTTTGCGACGATTCTTGCTTCGCAGAAAAAGGCAAAACACATTGTGACAGGCGTATGTGAGACAGATTACAGCGGATACCCGGACTGCCGGGATGTATTTGTGAAATCATTGAATGTGTCGCTAAATCTGGCTATTGGAAAAGAGTTTGTGCTGCATACACCTTTGATGTGGCTCGATAAAAAAGAAACCTGGGGGCTTGCCGACCAGCTCGGGAGGCTTGAATACGTAAAGAATGAAACGCTCACCTGCTATCATGGCATACCGGGGGACGGCTGCGGGGAATGCCCGGCCTGTCAACTGCGCCGTGCAGGCTACGAGCAATATATGGAACAAAAAGAAAGGAAAGAATTATGATTTATTCGTATTATCCACAGTGGCCGCACAACTACCGGTACGAATTAAACAAGGATATGCATTTAAGTGCGGCACACTATATTCCTTCTGAAGAAGCGGGAAAGTGCCGCCGGGTGCATGGACACACCTATACAATTAACGTGACAGTTGCCGGTGATGAATTGAACCGGAACGGGTTTTTAATTGATTTTACCGTTTTAAAAAAATGGATCCATAAACGATATGACCATACTCTGTTGAATGATCACCCGGAGTTTGCCAGTGAAGAAACCGAGGCTGCTTATCCGACAACGGAAGTAGTCGCGCAGGTGATCTGGAAAACAGTACAGCAGAAGCTCGATGAAACGTCGAATAAACCTAAATGCCTGCAGGTGCTCGTTAGGGAGACTCCGACAAGCTATGCGGTGTTCCGGCCCAAAGAGGAGGACTTTGCCTAAATGAAACCAACACCTGTACTGGAAATATTCGGTCCGACGATCCAGGGCGAAGGCATGGTTATCGGGCGAAAAACGATGTTTGTACGCACCGGCGGCTGTGACTACCGGTGCTCCTGGTGTGATTCCGCCTTTACATGGGATGGATCACAAAAGGCTGTAGCGATGAGTGCGGAAGCCATTTATGAAAAATTAAAAGAAGCCGGCGGCAGAAGCTTTAACCATGTCACTATTTCCGGAGGCAATCCGGCTATGCACCCCGGTCTCGGGGAACTTGTAGCGCTTTTGCAGGAACACGGTATCGAGACAGCGATTGAAACACAGGGCTCGATCTGGAATGACTGGGTGAAGGAAATCGATGAGGTAACAGTTTCCCCGAAGCCGCCGAGTTCGCTGATGAAAACGGATTGGACCAGGCTGGATTATTATATGAAAGAACTGTGTTCGCGCAGAGAAAAAGAAGTCAGTCTGAAGGTAGTCGTTTTTGATGAAAGCGATCTGAATTACGCGATAGAAGTACATGAGCGTTATCCCGCTGTAACAATGTATCTGCAGGTGGGAAATGACGATACTGTAACGCCGCAGGTAGAGAAACTGAGAGATCATCTGCTTGCTAAATACGAATGGCTTACAGAAAAAGTTCTGCAGGAGGAGCGTTTGAACGGAGTGCGGGTGCTGCCGCAGCTGCATACGCTTCTTTGGGGAAACAAACAGGGAGTATAAGGAGGAAAAGAACATGCCGGAAAGAGACGATATTGAGCAGTTAGATCAGCTGGGAAGTGAAAAAACGACGTATACATTTGAATATGACCCTTTTCTGCTTGAAGCATTTGAAAACACCCACCCGTACCGGGATTATTTTGTGAAATTTAATTGTCCGGAATTTACCACCCTCTGCCCGAAAACGGGGCAGCCGGATTTTGGCACGCTGTATATCAGCTACATTCCGGACGAAAAAATGGTGGAAAGCAAATCGCTGAAATTGTATTTGTTCAGCTTCCGAAATCACGGTGGCTTTCATGAAGATTCGATTAATACAATCGTAAACGACCTGGTAGAGCTGATGGACCCCCGTTATCTGGAGATATGGGGTAAATTTACTCCGCGCGGCGGTATTTCGATTGATCCATTTGTAAACTACGGCAGAGCCGGAACTAAATACGAGCAGCTTGCAGAAAACCGGCTGTTTCAGCATGATTTGTATCCTGAGCCGGTAGACAACCGCTAAGCCTTTCCCGACAAGGGAGAGGCTTTTTCTATAGGGAAAAGGAGAAGAGCGGTAAAGGTTTGAAGTAAATAAGAAGAGGGGTAGAGAAATAAGTAATTGTGAAAATTTGTGAAAACAGGAGGAAGAGGGACGATGGGGAATCAAACAGCGGGAAATAAAGTGGTGGAAATACTTAAGGAATGGGGCGTTAGCCATCTGTATGGCATGCCGGGAGATTCCATCAATGAATTGATGGAAGAATTACGGAAGGATGAAGACGGTCTGAAGTATATCCAGATTCGTCATGAAGAGACGGGAGCCCTTGCCGCTGCCGCCTATGCGAAGCTGACAGGGAGGCTGGGCGTTTGTTCTTCGATTGCCGGACCTGGAGGAGTTCACTTATTAAACGGCCTGTATGATGCGAAAAGAGATAAAGTGCCGGTACTTGCTTTGGTCGGACAGGTTGATACGTCCATCATCGGCACAGACAATTTTCAGGAAATCCAGCTGAACCAGATGTTTGCTGATGTCAGTGTATTTAATGAAAGTGTCCAGAGTGCCGCGCAGCTCCCGGACATGCTGCATCAGGCGATACGTGCTGCCTACACAGAAAAAGGAGTAGCTGTGCTCGTGATCCCGGATGATGTTTCGGCTGAAGAAATAAAACGTGAAGCCCCGATATCTTCTGGCGTGTTTGCGAGGCCGAAGATCCGCCCGGAGAAGGAAGATATGGTGGAGGCTGCGAGGCTGCTGCACGGGGCGCAGAAGCCAGTGATTCTGGCGGGGAAAGGGGCCAGGCACAGCACTGATGAGCTGCTGGCGTTTGCTGAACATATTCAGGCACCAGTAGCATCTACGCTTCTTGCAAAGGGCGTTGTTCCGGATGAGCATGAGCACAGTCTTGGACAGAATGGCCAGATTGGCACAACGCCGTCATACGAAGCGGTGCAGGAGGCCGATTTGTTAATACTGGCCGGCACTTCCTTTCCTTATCGTGATTTCATGCCAAAAAATACTAAAGCAATTCAAATTGATATTGACCCCAGAGTGATAGGGAAATACTATCCTGTAACGGTAGGTTTAGTCTCTGAACTCGGACCTGTGCTTCAGTGGTATACAGAAAATCTCGAACGCCGGGAGCCTTCTGCCTTTATGCAGAAATATAAAGAAAAAAGAAAAGAGTGGTGGAACGAGCTCGAAAAAGATATGACAGAAGAAACAGACAGGCTGCAGCCGCCGCAGGTGATTCATGAAGTACAGCAGTTTTTGGAGGAAGACGCTGTAGTCTCTGTCGATGTTGGAAATGTCACCGTATGGGCTGCTCGTTATTTAAAGCTGAAAAGACAGGAGTTTGTAATATCAGGGTGGATGGCTACGATGGGGTGCGCCCTTCCCGGTGCGATTGCCGCCAAAGCGGCCTGGCCTGAAAAGCAGACAGTCATGCTTGCCGGGGATGGTGGTTTTGCCATGGGGATGCAGGATTTTGCCACTGCCGTAAAGTATCAGCTTCCAATGATTTGTGTCGTATTTAATAACGAAAAAATTGGAATGATTGAATACGAGCAGCAGCAGATGGGCCATCTGGATACGGAAACAGACATCAGCGGTATTGATTTTGCGGGATTCGCCAAAGCTTGCGGCGGTGAAGGATACAGGGTCAGAACAAAAACCGAACTGCATGAGGCGCTGCAAAAAGCAGTGCTTGCTACCAGACCCGTAGTTATTGACTGCGTCGTGGATATGCAGCCGCCGCTTCCCGGCCGGATTTCTTACCAGCAGGCGGTGCATTACAGCGAATTTATTATTAAAAATGTTTTTGAGCGTGGAGAAATTTCGCTGCCGCCTTTGAAAAAAGGATGGAAACGAATAAAAAAATAAAAGAAAAACCAGCTGATTTTATTCATCAGCTGGTTTTTGCATTGATTGATACTGCATACTTGATGCACCTTTGATCCGGGCTTCCAGACGGATATTATCGAGTTTGCCGTGAAGCAGTTCATACCGGATTTTTCCGGATTCATACAGCTTGTCGGAACGGGCTTTTGCTTTCCCTTTCACCCGTGCAGGCGTCTGCTGGACAGCTCCTGCTCCAGAAGATACTTTGCGGCGGTATTCTTTCCCGCTTTTCGGAGCGGTGAGCAGACTGGTAAGCACTGACACAGCATAGCCAGCAGCAACTCCCGACCAGAGGCTTTTTTTATGCATTTCCTGTATTCTCCTCTTTCCAGTCCTTAATGGCCTGGCGCTTCTGGTACATATAGTATCCTAAAGCAAGGCTGCCGTAAAGACCGCCAAGAGCCTGCTCATTCACTTTGCCTTTGCCTTCGGTGGAACTCTTTTTCATGCCTGCTGTCATATCAACAAGGCTTGAAGTGAGCTTTCTGGAAGCTTCCCCGGCGTCGCCAACAATGTAAAACAGCGGACTCAACGAGTGGAGCTTTTCATTTACATCCAGAATCGTCTCGTTGCTGTTATGTAAAATCAGCTCCGATTGATTCATTACCTGGTCGAGTTGCTCAGGCAGTTTGTCTACTGTTTCGTTCACCCCATTTAATGTTTTAGTGAGGTTGCTTAAGACACGTGCCAAGAAAATAACTAATACTGCAAAAGCTACCGCGATGATTAGTAGAGCTATGCCGCCAATCATACCCATGATTCACCATTCCTCCTTACAATAAATGCGATTAATCCTACAGCCTAATAAATGGTACCATGATTCATGGCAGAGCACCAGGGCGTGCGGACCATATAATAGTGTCTAACTCTCTCGTACCCTGCTTTTCAGAGCCCTAAACAGATTCTATTATAAATTTCCGGAAAGAAGCCGGGGTTTGGAGAAATTAAAGAGAGGGCTTCTGGAGAAAATCCTGTTTTTGTATGCACATAATATGGGAAAAGAAACGTAACAAAAATGATGAGGAGGAAAAAATATGCCATGGACGATGAATGACTACCCTTCATCCCTAAAAAACCTGGACAAGCCGGTAAAGAAAAAAGCAATTGATATAGCCAATTCGATGCTCGACGATGGATACGATGAAGGCCGTGCAATTCCAATTGCAACCGAACAGGCAAAAGAATGGTACAGCAATGCTTCTAAAGAAGAAGTGACGGAATTCATGGAGGAGGAAGATCCTAAGTCCCGTGATGATAAAGAAAGTGGTTCGGATCCGGAACTGATGGAAAAAGCAGAGCTGGTAGAAGCACATGAAGACGGATGGGCTGTGCGGGCAAAAAGTGCGAAAAAACCGGATATTGTCTATGACAGCAAATCAGAAGCTATCGAACGTGCAAAAGAAGTGGCAGAAAAGAAAGGAACAGAAGCCATTATTTACAAAAAAGATGGGACAGTAGAAAAAAGGCATTCCTATTAAATAAAAGAGGGAGCAGCTGTATATTAGGCAGCTGCTCTTTTCAATGTATAAAGGAGGGATCCTTTTTATTTTTTTCTTTCATGAAAGCAATCAGCTCTACTGAAGGCACCGGCCGGCTGAAATAATATCCCTGGACGTAAGAGGTGCTGTACTGCTGCACAAATTCCAGCTGCGCGGCATTTTCCACTCCTTCCGTAACGACATCGAGATCAAGCTCTTCAATGAGGCGGTAAATGCCAGTTAAAAGCGTTGTATCAAAGGTCGTGGAAGGAATATGGCGTACAAAGCTGCGGTCGAGCTTTACCAGATTGATAGGAAGGTCGCGGAGGGAATGCAGTGAAGAGCTTCCCACCCCAAAATCATCGAGCGCAACTTTCACTCCGCGCTGCTGCAGCTGTGTAATAAAATCAATAGTCATTTGAGGATCATAATCGATATTGTCCTCTGTAATTTCCGCCCGCAGAAGATGAGGCGGAAAGCCTGTTTCTGCCAGCGCGCTATCAAGGGAGTCCATAAGATAATCAAGCGATTGAATCTGTATTTTAGACACATTAAAAGACAATTTGATGGAAGGGAAGCCGGAGTCTCTCCACTTTTGGGCTTCCTTAAGCGAAGAATGAATCACCCACGAGCCGACTTTGTGAATATCTCCTGTTTCTTCTAAAAGCGGTATGAACGTGGCGGGGGAAATGCTTCCGTAAACCGGATGTTTCCAGCGAAGAAGAGCTTCAGCCCCGTCCACATTCTCGCATTCCGGCTCCATAATCGGTTGGAATTCCAGATAGAATTCTTCTTTTTCGAGAGCAAACATAATGTCGTTTCTTATTGCCAGAGAAAATTGATAATCATCATTAAGAGACAACTCATCATAAAAGACAATTCTGCTGTCTTTATTCTTTTTAGCCTCGTACATAGCGGTGTCGGCATGCTTTAAAAGAACGTCAAAGCTTTCCCCATCGTCAGGAAAAGAGCTCACCCCGGCACTGGCTGAAATAAACGTAGCTTTATCGTCAAAATAGTATTGTTTATTAAGAAAAGTCACGGCCTCTTCGAGTACGCCAGCGAGGTGTTCTCTGCTTTCGGCTGCTGTAACTACAACAAATTCGTCTCCCCCGAGGCGGGCGGTGATTGAATCAGGACCGGTAAACATGCTGTTTAACCTGGCGGCAGCCTGTCGGATTAATTCATCACCTGCCCTGTGCCCCCAGCTGTCGTTAACTCGTTTAAACCCATCAAGGTCAAAAAATAGAACGAATGTGTTATTTTTATGGTTTTCAAGAAACCCTGGAAAAGCTTCCTGCACATAATGACGGTTATGCAGAGAGGTGAGGTGGTCTGTATATGCCATATGTGTAACTTCAAGGTGAGCGTATTCCGAACGCTCAAGCATATTGTTCATAGATTCCTCCAGCTCTTTTAATTCCCTGGCCGGCCGGTGTTTTAAAGAAACCCTGTGGGAAAGCAGATGATGGAGACGAATATGCTTCAACTGCTCTGATAAAGAAGTAATCGGTCTTTCTACAAGGAATTTAAACTGCGAGTATGTCAGTGCGAAATAGGCGAGCAGCAGAGCAAGCATGAAAAAAACCATTGTATTCACGGTATCGGAAAGTTCGGAGGAGTATATCCGGTCTTTCATTACCCCCAGCTGGAAAGCAGAACGGCCATCTGCGTTTTCAGCTGTCCAGGTGCCTTCGATAGTGTCCGCATCTTCAGAAGTAATGGCCGTACCGGACGGTCCATTTCCTGGCCGCAGAGTGATCGGGAAGGAGAACAAGTCACCCACAGTATCTATATATCTGTCGTCAACTGTTTTTCCCATAACTAAATAACCATTAAAGTCTCCAGTCCCGTCGCTCGGCAGAATATGCTGAATAGAAAAATAATGGGCGCCGGAGCCGCTTCCAGTCAGAAAAGTCCGCTCTTCCCCGGACTTCTGCAATTCTTTCTGTACTCCAGAGAGGAGCGAACGGCTTATATCTCCTTCTTCCTGGCTGTGCAGATCCACTTTTTTTTCGTAGACGGCTTCAAGCTCTTTATTAACGAACAGAATGATGTTTACGCCGTTGTTAATAAATGTATCATTCTGCAGATTTGTATGTATGTACTCTTCATGCTGGTCTGTCATAAACTGAAAAGAATCGTCCCAGGTGGCCCAGTCTTCATTTAAAGCGTGCATGGAAGTAATGTCCTGTTCAACAGCTGCCTGGACCTGTCCAACATCCTCAAGGGCATTGTGCCGGTCAAAGCTATCGGCGTCCGCCATCAGCATCGGGTAAAAAATAAAAGCCATGACTGCGAGAAAAACGGCGATGCTGATAAGAGCATGAGCCTTGCCGTAAGATCCTATTCTCATTTCTTATCAACTCCTCCGCAGCTGATTGACTGCTCATTATTATATAAGTATCTCTGTTACATATATAATGACACAAAAGGCTGTATAAAGATATGTATTATTTGTGACTTTAGTCTTACAAAAAGACAGCTGCCGGAATTTCACCCGGCAGCTGTCTATATACAAATTATTGAAAAGAAAATCCGCGAGTTACTGGACGTCTTCGGCTAGTCGTTCTACTTCCTTCGCAGCGTTGAAATCTTTTTCGGTGACGCCGCCCTGGTCTACAGTGGTAAAAGAAATAGTAATCTGGGTATGATCAATGGTAATTTTGGGATGGTGCTGCACATTTTCTGCATGCGCTGCCACCTCTTTAACAAACTCAATACCATCCAGATAATTAGAAAATTTATACTCCCGTACAATGGCCTTGTCCCCGTCATTATTCCATTTTGGCAGATTGCTAAGCTCGTTTTGAATTTCTTCTGCAGACATGATCATTGTTCCACGTTCCTTTCCTTATTGATGATTTTTTTTCTCCCGCCTCAAAGGGAGAGTAGTACACCTGAAAGAGCCCCCGGATTTTATAATTTCATCGTAGGACACTTCATGAACTATAAAACCGTATTCCCGTAATTGTTTGTTAACATGCATATTTTCCGGCAGTGAGATGACATGGCGGCGCCCGAGAGAGAATACATTAGTCCCCAGCCGGCTCTGTTCCTCCTCAGGTACAGAAATAATATTAAAATACTGCTTGACTGCTCCCAGACTCTCCGTGTCAAAGGCTGCTTCATAGGCAATAGCAGTAGCACTGTCCAAAATATTAAATATACAGTCCAGATGCAGATGGCGGTTATCGAAATGTACCGGTATAATCTGCTTATCAGGACACGCTTTCTGAAGTTCGTCCAGGCCTTCTTTAGATGTCCGGGAGCTTTGCCCGACAAAAAGAAGCTTCTCTGAAAGCATAACGTCCCCGCCTTCGATGGTGCCGCTTTTTAAATGTGTACACGGGCCGTAACGCTGTTCATACCAGTCCGCTAAAGCCGTGGTTTCTGCCGAACGAATAGAAGTACCCATATTTGATAAAAACAATTGATCATCAATCACAAACCCAATGTCCCGGGTGAAGATCTGTTCGGGGAGAGAAGCGGAGGCAGGCAGAAAATGTACAGAAGCGCCGAATTCCTGAATGACAGCTGTAAGCTGTTTATGCTGAAACACTGCTTTTTCTATATCGATATTGGCGGAAGCGTGCTGCTTCTGCATTTCATTTATTACTTCTTTGATAGCCATATGCCTGGGCTCGCACATGATAACATCGGCTAAAACAGAATATTCATCTTCAACATACGCAGTAATAGTGTTGGTCAAAAGAACCCGCTCCTTTTCTCTTTAAGCATACATTATACCAGACAAAACGACGGGAATTATGTATGCTTAACGGAAAGAAAAGAAAAGTTTTAAAAAAATTGTTGAGAAGAATTGACAAAAGGAATAAAATGAAGGGTAGTATAATTATGAAAAATCCTTACATATCAAGGGTTTTCGAGATAGATCGTCAGCGGGGCCGGAAATCAGCCGCTGGTTGTTTACAGAAAGAGAGGCACGAAGTATGTTTAAACGAATATTAATAGCCAACCGCGGCGAGATCGCAGTTCGCATTATAAGAGCCTGCCGGGAGCTTGGGATTGAAACTGTAGCCGTATATTCTGAAGCGGATAAGGATGCCCTCCATGTCCACATGGCAGACGAAGCTTACTGTGTGGGACCGTATGCTTCCTCAGAAAGCTACTTGAAAATGACTAATTTAATTTCCACTGCTTTAAAAACAGGAGCTGAAGCGATCCACCCGGGATACGGTTTTTTAGCAGAGAACGCTGAATTTGCCGAAATCTGTGCAGACCACGATATTACGTTTATCGGCCCTTCTCCGGAAGCTATCCGCCGGATGGGAACGAAGGACGTGGCAAGAGAAACAATGAGGGATGCAGGAGTACCGGTTGTGCCGGGAAGCAATGGATTGCTCGATGAAAATACGGATGTTCATGCACTTGCAGAAGAGATCGGTTATCCAGTGATGATCAAGGCTACTGCCGGCGGCGGCGGAAAAGGAATGCGGGCAGCTCATGCCGCTGAAGACCTGGACAAATGCATCCAGATGGCCCGTCAGGAAGCAGAGAGCTCCTTTGGTGACGCCGGAGTTTACATGGAGAAGCTGGTTGTGGAGCCAAGGCATATTGAAATTCAGGTTATGGCAGACAGTCATGGAAACGTTATCCATTTAGGAGAAAGAGACTGTTCGATCCAAAGACGCCACCAAAAGCTTGTAGAAGAAGCGCCTTCACCTGCTCTCGATGAAGAAACGAGAAAAGCAATGGGGGAAGCCGCCGTTCAGGCTGCAAAAGCAGTTGATTACTGCGGAGCGGGCACAGTGGAATTCCTTTTGGATGCCCATAAAAAGTTTTATTTTATGGAGATGAATACGAGAATTCAAGTGGAGCACCCCGTGACAGAGGAAGTGACCGGTGTTGATTTAATCAAAGAACAAATTTATGCAGCAGCCGGCCATGAACTGCAGGTGAAGCAGGATGAAATTGAAATTGAGGGATGGGCGATGGAATGCAGAATCAATGCAGAAAGTCCGGCAAAAAATTTCAGGCCTTCTCCTGGGAAACTTGAACTTTATCTGCCTCCAGGCGGATTGGGTGTACGGGTGGACAGTGCGATGTATACAGGGTTCAAAATTTCTCCCTACTACGATTCAATGGTAGCCAAGCTGATCGTCCGCGGGAAAAACAGAGAAGAAGTGATCGCCCGGATGAAGCGGGCGCTGCTTGAATTCGTCGTAGACGGAGTGGATACGACGATCCCGTTTCACCTGAAGCTTTTAAACCATGAAGATTTTATTTCCGGAAACTTTACTACAAACTTTTTGGACACCCATTCTATTATGGAAGAAGAAAGCAGTGTCTAGCATATAGGAAGGCGGAAGGATCGATGGCGACCAGATCGACAAAAAAGCGGATTACGGATGCAGCGTTGGAGCTGTTTGAAGAATTTGGCTTCCATGCGGTCACCGTCGATCGCATTGTGAAACAAAGCCATACATCCAAAGGCGGTTTTTATCATAACTTCACGTCCAAAGAAGAACTTTTGTACACCATTCATGAATCATTCATTACCTATGTGCTTACAAAGGCAGACGAAGTGCAGTCCAGATATGACACACCGGCCGAGCGGTTATATGAGGTAATACGCTCGTTTGTCCGTATGTTTGAAGTGTACCGTCCGCATGTAACAGTGTTTTATCAGGAAGGAAAGCACTTGTCTTCAGATTATTTCAAGCGGCTCGAAGCCAAACGGGATGAATACAAGAACACGATGTTTCAATTGGTCGAAAACGGTATTGAAGAAGGAGAGTTCCGAAAGGAGCTCCCAGTGCCAATTACGTCGATGGCGATATTTGGAATGATGAACTGGACATACAAGTGGTACAAATCAAGCGGCCTGTACTCACTTCAGGATATCGCGAACATATTTGGCGATCTCGTGATGAATGCGGTCCTTACCGAAGAAGCCAGAAAACAGCAAAAGTACCAGCGTTTTTTCTTGAATTCAACGCATGTGTAAGTGTTTATTTTTGAGAGGAGAGAACCCTAATGTATTCCATTGAAGAAATCAAAGAGCTCATTCAGGCAGTGGACGAGTCCTCCGTTGGAGAGCTCGAGATCCGCAACGATATGAAAGAAAAGGTTACTATACGTAAAGAAGCAGCGATGCGTCCTGTGGCACAGCAGAGCGTCCAGCCGGCGCCGCAGCCAGCAGCCCAGCCGGCGCCGCAGCAGTCTGAAATGAAAAAGGAAGAAACGCCGGAAGACAACAGGGAAAAGGAAGCGGAGTCCAATTATTATGAAATTACATCACCGATGGTAGGCACGTTTTACCGCTCACCTTCACCGGAAGCAGGAGCTTATGTGGAAAAAGGAGCGGCGATTAAGCCGAACACCATCGTCTGCATCGTAGAGGCAATGAAGTTAATGAACGAGCTTGAAGCAGAGGTCACTGGAGAAATAGCAGAGATCTTAGTAGAAGACGGAGAGTTAGTAGAATACGGGCAGCCTCTTTTCCGGGTGAACCCTTCATAAATAATATGCTCCGGGACTGAGAAGCCCCGGAGCATATTTGTATCTGTTCAGGAAAAAGAAGCACCGATAAACATCAGAAGGACACTGCTGAAGCTGAGAACAAAAGGAACGTTTGCCATAAAGGAAAACCGTTGGTGCCAGAGGACGAACAGCTGGTCGAGCGTAAAAAACAGAACAGCAGCGAAAATGCCCATGAGTGCGATGTTCCAGTGCTGGGAAAAAACATAAACAAAAGCTCCGCCAATCATGTGCAGAACGAGGGAGACTTCGGGGATGCGCCTGAAGAAAAGGTTGGTGATCCAGTCTGAACAGATCGAAAGAATAGTGCCGTAAACAATAATTGGTACGAGGGAAAAAAAGCCATAGATCGTATAGCTGTGCATTAAATCAGCCAGAGTACTGCCGCCGTTTGTCGTAAAGGGGAGGACAAAAGCCATAACAAACAAAAAGAGCGCCCAGACAGCCAGTGAGGTATGCAGTTTATTCATCAACGATCCCCCCTGAGGTATTTAAGTTTGTATTACCGCTTTCATATAGAACTAAACCCGTATATATGATTGAAGGGAAAAGCTTCTGTTTCTGATGGGAAGGGAGGATATGGTACGATAGGAAAGGAATTTTTAACGAAGGTACAAAGAAAGGATTAGACAATGATTTGGACAATAACTCCCTGGGTTTTTTATGTCATCTGCGCCATTGTTACACTAGTAATAGGAGGAGTGACAGCGTATGCGCTGCACCGGGCTGGCGCTAACCGGTCAAAGCGGATAGAGCGGCTGCTCTCCCCGTTACTGGCTGTTTTTATGGTGGGATTATTTTTTTATTTGAGCTTCAGCTTTGCCGACCGCCTGCAGCCGGGGGAACAATTAATAACCTCAGACAGCCTTGAAGAAGCTCAGGAAACAAAAGCAATTATTCCCCTGGGTTCTTACGCGGTACTCGATAACGTGTATGCTTTTGGATATTATAAAAACGACCAGTGGGAGGGCAGTGATGTTCTCGTCCGTGTCCAGGTAACTGATGAAGAGGCATTTCTGGAATCGTACGAGCCTTATATAGCTGGAAATGGCCTGTTTTTTAACCATTCCCGCGTAGAGTTTGAAGAAGCATACGAGCAGGAATGGCGGGCACCCGCCCAGGAGGCCGAAAGCCGTCTGCTGAACGGGGAGAGCCTTGAGCTTGACGGAGTAACGATTGAAGCTGAGCATACAGAATAGTGTTCAAGGAGGAAAATAATCATGCGGATCGCAGCAGTAGAACAAAACGGCCATTCTTTTCTTGCCGGGTACGATGAAGAATTTGATGTGTATGTTGATTTAGAAATTGGCGAAGACGGGGATTTGAGAAAATGGCTCGAAGAAACCGTTAACGGAAAAGCACTGCTTGTAGAGCGGTGGAAGGACTATACAGAAAGCCGTCACCAATTCAAGACACATGCTGCCGAAAGTGTAAACGTGCTCCCGCCGGTTAACCGGGAAGGCCAGAACATTATCTGCATCGGAAAAAATTACGCTGATCACGCTGCTGAAATGGGGGCACAAAATGCTCCGGAGGCACCGCTGGTGTTTACAAAATCTTCTTCGTCATTAATCGCACACGGCGAAATGATAGAGCTGGACCAATCTTTCACAGAAGCTCTGGATTATGAAGGGGAAATAGCTGTCGTCATTGGAAAAGCGGGACGGCAGATTTCAAAAGAAAATGCAATGGATTATGTATTTGGGTACACCTTGTTCAACGATATCACTGCCCGGGACGTACAAAAACGGCACCAGCAGTTCTTCCTTGGAAAAAGCGGGGACACGTATGGTCCAATCGGCCCGTATGTTACCGTCGGCCCCTCCGGCCAGCCGTCAGACTGGAAACTCGAAACTTACGTAAATGGAGAAAAAAGACAGTCGGGCAGTATGTCGGATCTTATCTTTAATATTGAAGAGCTGATCGAACAGTTATCCAGGGGTATGACGCTCCGCCCGGGTGATGTTATTGCCACGGGTACGCCGGCTGGTGTCGGCTCAGGGTTCAATCCTCCTAAGTATTTAAAAGACGGGGATGCTGTAGACGTTCATGTGAAGGCGATTGGTACGCTCTCCAATAAAGTAAAAAAATTATAGCCTATGCAATGCCTGAACCATACTGCGCCTGCAGAAGTAAAAAGAGCGGGGCAGCGTGCAGAAACTGTTTAACGTCGATGCCAAGCCGGTCTGTCACTTTGTCGAGGCGGTATTTCAGCGTATTCCTGTGCAGGTGGAGCCTTTTGGCGGTGGCGCTGCTGTTTAAGTTTTCGAGGAAGAAAGTATAAAGAGTGTGCATTAATTCTTCATCCTGTTCAAGACCGCTTAGAGCATAATGGAAAAGTTCTTTTTTAGAGAACCGGGTACTTTCAACCATATGAATGCAGGGCAGCGCTTCAAATGGGGCAAAAGAGCGTCTGGAAGGCTGCTGCTCCTGAAGAAATGAAAACATCTCCTGTTCCTGCTGATAAATTAAACGAATATTTTCACTGCGGTAGACCTTTCTTCCGCAATAAACAGAAGCATCAACCATCGTGTCTCCCATCAGCAGGGTTGATAATTCCTGAGCCTCGAATACTTCCTCCTCGTCTGAGTCATCATCCGGGATAACAGCAAGAAGCTTTTCATCCCCGAGGACGGTAAGAATGACAGAGCGCTGGTAATATTCAAGAAGAGTATCGTAAATATCATTTTTCCAGCGGTAAAGGCTGGAGCCTTCAAGAAATAAAAAACGAAACGGACTGGGGATATGCTCAGGAAGCGTATCACTTTTTGCCTGAAGATAGGCCGCCCAGGGAGAGTCTTCCCGGCTCCCGGGGGATACGGGCGTGAGCACAGTTTCGAGCAGCTGCTTTTCCCGGATCGAGAGTGAATGAATGGGAATAGCCAATTGTGCACCATCCGGAAGCCTGTAATAAAGGTGTTGTTCGGGCTGGATGATTTCCTTCCATTGCTCCTGGGGCACTGCTTCTGGAAATAGCGAAATAATATCATTTTGCAAGCTGACCGCCTCCTATTCTTACATTATTGTATCAGACACGCATTATTCTAAGGTATAAGACTTTTAACGAATTGGCGCCAGGGTGATAGAATGAACCAGAAAGCTAAAATAGAAAGGATGAACGACATTGGCTTACGATTTAGAAGGAATCCGCCAGTTGGATGTAGACGAACTGAAAGAACAATATAATAACGGTAAAAAAACACCGATCATGATTGATATAAGAGAGCCGGGCGAATATGAAGAACGTCATATACCGGGTGTGCCTCTTCTTCCGATGAATCAGGTCCCTGAAGTGATCGATCAGTTTAAAAAAGATGAATCATACGTTTTTATCTGCCGAAGCGGTTCAAGAAGCCAGCATACGGCCCAGTATTTTCAGGACAATGGCATTGAAAATGTTTATAATTTTGCCGGTGGGATGCTCGCCTGGGATGAAGAAACGAATTCCGGCATGGAAAATCCGTTAAAGGACGTAAACGATTTATATAAAAAATAATCGCGAAGAAAGCTGCAGAGTAATTTCTGCAGCTTTTTTAATATAACAGCTATCATAATTTTCACTGAAAAAGCTGAATGTGTCTTCTTTTCTATAAAGATGAAGGGTTTAGTATTAATTGATTTGGGAAATAGCAAAAAAGAGCATTGAATACAGTTGATTGAGACAGGAGGCGTATGTATGCAGAAAAATAGTATTTTATGGACCGTATTGACAGCACTGATTGTTGGCGCAGCCGTTTATTTCCTTAAAGACGGAGAAACAAGAGCGCAGGTGAAAGATGTATCAAAACGAACAGCGGCTAAAGTAGGCGGCAAAACGAAAGAAGAAGAAGATAAAGAATTGAATGAAACTGTAGGTAACCCGAACCCTCAGGATTTTGAAGACAACAAAATGGTTTCTGAAGGTGCTCAATACTCTGTCCTTCATTACGAAGAAGCAGAGGAAAAAGAGGAAGAACCCCTCCGGACAGCAAAGGAAAAAGATGAAAAATAGGCAACGGAAAGACAGCTGTCGAAGTGCTTAATGCACGCAGCTGTCTTTTTATGTTCCTAAAGATGATTGAAGGAAATGGAAGGCTTCGGTCTTTTCAATAATTGCTTTACTGGGGTACAATATTCAGAGTGTACTACTATAACGGCTGTAAAGGATGGACTGGCATGATTACTATCGAAAAGCAAATGATCGCAGATATTCCCAGCCTGCATATTTCTAAACAGGCAGATAAACATCATCCGCAGCCGACGGTTTTATTCTGGCATGGCCTTGGCAGCAGTAAAGAGCAGAATCTTTCCTTCGCCTATTATTTGGCAGAAAGAGGGCTGCGGGTAGTGCTTCCGGATGCTCTTCATCACGGAGAACGTGAAGGCGATATGGACGCCGGCAGTAGAACCTATGCCTTTTGGGATATTGTCATGCAGGCGGTGGAGGAAACTGAAGCTCTGCTGAATGAAATGACTACATATGAATGGATTGACAGCGGCCGGGTGTATGTTTCCGGTACTTCTATGGGAGGAATCATTTCATGCGGAGCGCTCAAGTCCTTCGAGTGGATTCAGGGAGGCATGATCATGATGGGGTCGCCATCCTGGAAAGCAATGGCTGAAGAACAGATACGTTCATTAAAGAAAACGTCTGACTGGGAGCTCTCGGCACGTGAGGAGCAGGATTTGTTAGACAAACTGGCCACGTATGATCTTTCCCTTGATCCCGCTAAAGTGGAAGCAAAACCTATCTTTTTTTGGCATGGAAAAGAAGATGACGTTGTCCCTTATGAATTATCGTATCGCTTTTATGAACGTCTTCCGGATAGAACTTCAGCGGGGCAGGCCTATTATCTGCAGCAGGAAGCGGGTCATAAAGTAACGAGAGAAGGGATGATCGCAGCCTCAGAATGGGCCGCCTCCCGTATTTAAAGTAAACGTGCAGTAGAAAGGAGGACAACTATGCTTACAAGCCATTCATCTATCGTATCGGAAGTCATACGTGTCCTGGTTATCGTATTCGGGGCTTTGATTATGGCAGTCGGCCTGAACTTGTTTTTGGAGCCGGCAAATGTATTTGCGAGTGGAGCTACGGGGATTGCGCAGATTATTGCAGGCTTTCTTCCGCTTTCCACCGGCGTACTTTTGTTTCTGATCAATATACCGATTGCTATGCTCGGCTGGTTTAAAGTAGGACGGCTGTTTACGTTTTACAGCTTTTTGCACGTAGCGCTGACAACGTTTTTTCTTGATCTTATACCTATTACGGAACTTTCGGGAGACATTTTATTAAACAGTGTCTTTGGCGGGGCAATTACAGCTGCAGGAGCTGCCGTAGCCTTGAAGTGGGGGGCTTCTGCGGGCGGCCTGGATATTGTGGCCCTGGTGCTGGCACGTATGGGAGACCGTCCGGTCGGTACGTATTTCATGCTGCTGAACGGGGTCATCGTTATAGCAGCCGGCTTTCTGTACAACTGGGAAAGCTCTTTATACACCCTGGTAACACTGTATGTCGGATCAAGAGTCATAGATACTATTCACACACGACACGTAAAGCTTACAGCTTTAATCGTAACGAAAAACCCGGACGAGATGCGGGATGCCATTCATCAAAATCTGACCAGGGGGATCACACGGATCCCTGCCCGGGGAGGATTTGATGCAAGCGAAAAAGAAATATTAATGACAGTGATCACACGGTACGAAATGTACACGCTTCAGCAGGTGGTGCAGGAAGCAGATCCGGAGGCATTCACAAACATCATTAACACGACAACGGTGTTCGGGCTGTTCCGTAAAGACGACTAATCAAAATAAAAGTCGGGAAGTGAGAGAGATGGCCGTAAAAAAGTGGTTAGCTGCAGTACTGGTATGTTTCTGTATGCTCCCTGCCGCTGCGTGCGGCAGCGAACAGACTGCTGAAGAGCCTTCCGCCGGAAGTCAGGAAGCCTCAATGTCAAAAAATGATTGGGAGCTTGCCGGCACTCTGGACACTGAAAGCAATGCCTGGCATTTGGAATTTGAAAATACGGGCAGCGGAGAAATGAAGCTGGATTTCCCGGATGGCCAGGAAATAGAAGTTATTATTAAAGAAGAGGGCGTATCCGAACCAGTTTATATTTATTCGGAGGGAAAGGTGTTTACGCAGGCGGAGAAATCTGTGGAGATCAATGCAGGAAACGTACGAAGGTGGGACGGAGAGCTTGATGCAGATCTTCTCGACCCTGAAAAGTCGTATCAGGCAGAATTCCGGATCCTTGCTGAAAATCTGGATACCCCGGCTCTGGAAACATCCGACACCCCGTAAGAGCAGGAGCTGGCAAAGCTCCTGCTTTTTAGTATCAATAAATAAAAAAAGCAGCAAGAGACAGCAGACCGATAGTACCGCAAATGATAGCAGTGAACCTTCCGCCTATAAAAGCAATCAAAAAGGCAATGCAGAGACCGAGCATGCCGAACCAGGCATCAGGAGGGGAACGCAGGGCTCCCGGAAGCAGAAGAGCTCCGAGCGCTGCATACGGAATGAGCTGGAGTGCCTGCTGCACGGAAACGGACAGCCGGTTAATATTTAATGAAAAGAAAGGGACCACTCTCGTTACGTATGTAATAACGCCCATTCCAATGATTAAAAGAAGCATGTTCATGGCCGATCCCCCTTTTTCTGCTCAAAGGAACTGACATATACGACAATAATGACTGAGGCTGTCATTGCAGCTGGAATAGCCCATCCTGAAGAAAGCCAGATCCCAAGAAACGTGTTGATAGCTGCGCTTAAGCCAGCGGTGTAAAGGGCCATCCGGTATTTTAAAATTGCGGGAAACAATAGTGCGGCAAACAGGGCATATAAAGCAAAATCCATGCTGATCTGCAGATAACCGGGGAAGAAGGCGCCAAAATAATATCCGGCACATGAAAAAGCAACCCAGCTGATATATGCTGCCAAAAAGACTCCAATACCGAAAAATACGGTTGTTTTATTCCTTCTGGAAGAGATCAACGCAAAGACTTCGTCTGTTAATCCAAATGCTAAAACCGCCTGTTTCCATTTAGAGTCTGAGAAAAGAGATTGTTTGGCAGAAGCGCTCATTAATAAATGCCGGATATTTATGAGAAACGTGGAAATCCAAATACTGTATAAACCAGCCCCGGCAGTAATCAGCCCAATAGCCATATACTGGGCGGCACCGGAAAAAATGATAATACTCATAAGTGCTGTTTCAAATATGGACAGACCGCTGTTGGCACCAAGCAGACCAAACCCCAAAGCAGCAGGTACATAACCGGCGGCGATAGGAAGACCCTGCGTAAGGCCGTTGGCCCAGGAGTGTTCTAATGCAGCTGTATTACTCATAAGGACCTCCTCTCTATTTAATTATATTGTACATTTGTATGTTATATTATACAACAGAGGTGAAAAAATGAAAGAATCAATCGGGAAAGAAATTGGCAAAACATTACGACAGCTTCGCCATGAGCGTGGGTGGAGTCTGGATAGACTGTCTGAAGCAACAGGAGTAAGCAAACCGATGCTTGGACAGATTGAGCGCGGGGCATCGAATCCGACGATTACGACGATGTGGAAGATTGCAGAAGGGATGGGTGTAGGGTTTTCCGCATTTCTGCAGCAGCAGCGGCCGGACATTGAATTTGTTTCCGCTGATAAAGCTGCCTGGCTCGAAGGGGAGAACGGCTACGCAGTCCGGAATATTTTTTCCAAACACGAACAGGCTCCAGTCGAATGGTATGAATTTGTGCTGGCTCCTTGGGGAAGCCATTATTCTTCTGCCCACCCATTCGGAGTAGAGGAATACATTTTTGTGCACGAAGGGCAGATGGAGGTACAGACGAAAGAGGAAAGTAAACAATTAATGAAGCCGGGGGATGCGCTGCGTTTCCGGGCGGATCACTCTCACGCCTATATTAATACCGCTTCGGAAAAAGTCAAAGGCGTTCTTATGCTTTTTTATACCGCTTACCGGCAATAAAAAAAGCCTTCCCCCTCAAAGGGAAGACAGAACTTAAAAACGGAAGCCGTAACGCTTGGAAATAACGTCGTAAAAGCCGAGGGAATTATACAATGCTTTTGTGGCTGCGTTGTTCACTCCGGTTTCCAATTCAATGCCTTTGATGTCATTATGCTCTGCCCAGTAAATAATTTTTAACAGAAGCTTCTTGGCAATACCCCGGTTCCGGTACTGCTGATCCACGTAGAGATCATTCAGCCAGACATAATACCCTCCCTTTTCAAGACTGATGCCAATATTTAAAAAAGCAGCTCCGACAATCTGTTCCTCCGTTTCAGCTACAAAAATATGGGCGGTGGAGTCGGAATCAAGAGAAAGATCGATAGCCCGCTGCAGAAACCGGTAAGCATCCTTCATGCCGATGGAATCCATCTGCCCCATGAGCAGATCTGCTATTTGATTTCTCACGTACTGTTCGGTATCTGTAGGTACTTTATACACCTGCATCGTTGAACACATCCTTATTTAAAATCACGCATTTAATTTTTAAAAAGCACTGTGTCGTCCGCGGAAAGCTTTAACCGCTCTTCTAAATAATGGGCGATGCCGTCTTCTTCATTTGAACCAATGACTTCATTGGCCGCTGATTTTGTGGCTGTACTCGCATTTCCCATGGCAAGCCCGGTCCCGGCGGCTTCAAGCATTTCCAGATCATTATCCTCATCCCCGAAAGCAATTACATCCTCCATTGAGAGCCCCGCATAGGCAGCAACTTTTTCGAGGCCGTTTGCTTTGTGATTTCCCTTTTTTATTATTTCAATCATATGGTGAGGCTCTCCCCACGAGCGCTGATGCATGCCCTTGGCTTCACTGGATGAGAGCAAATCCTGCAGGCGTTCCGCTGTCCCTTCCTGTGGATACACGAGCAGGGAAGTAGGAGAGTTCGGAAGCACTCTTTCAAGTCTTCCGGCTCCGGTTACCGGTCCCTGGAAAGCCAGAAGATCAATAAAGGATTCATCATGCTCATCCATGTACACGTCATCGAGAACTTCAGCAAGCATGTTTTGGACATTTAGCTTGCGGCAGGTCTCAATCACTGTCCTGGCAAGATCCAGGTCAAGCGGTTCATGGAAGGAGCGGAAAGAGCGATCGGCCGGATGATGAACATAGGCTCCGTTGAAATTAACGATAGGCGTGGAAAGGCCGAGCTGCTGGTAGTACATTTTACTGGCGCGGTATGGTCTGCCGGTAGCGATAGCTATTGTATGCCCGGCTTGTTTAGCCTGCTGGATTACTTTCCAGGTCTTTGTGGAAATTGTTTTATCATCTTTTAAAAGCGTCCCGTCTAGATCAAGAGCTATCAAATGTTTTTTCATAAAAACCTCTTCTTTCCTGGTGGAAATATCAATGCGTCTGTACGACTGTATAGAAACAGCGTCTTTCACGATCCGCTCTTTATTTTACTGGAACAAAAGCAAAAAGAAAAGAAAAGGAATACCTGCAACGTGATAAAAAAGATGAAAGCATTCTACTCATTTATACATCAATTGTACATTTTCATACATAAACTATATTCCCCGGAAAAAGGCTGAACAATTAGAAAAAGCTTAATAAACTCAGCTTATGACGGAAATGAAAAAATATGAAGAAAAAATAAAAATACAGTTGCATTAATATATATTCAGACTTATAATAATCACCAGAACATATTGTATAAAGATAAATAGAGGTGCAACTTTATGAATACAGCTATTATTGGAGCAACTGGCTACGGAGGAGTGGAATTAATACGCATGCTGGCCCAGCATCGCGGCGTTGAACAAATAGATGTTTACTCCTCCTCGAAGCAAAATACGAAGCTTTCTGATATGTATCCGCATATGAAAGATTTATATAATGAAATTCTGAAGCCGCT
The DNA here is from genome assembly GCF_056034405.1 of Marinococcus sp. LNHM4E3-1. NCBI lineage: Bacteria > Bacillati > Bacillota > Bacilli > Caryophanales > Bacillaceae > Marinococcus > Marinococcus sp. LNHM4E3-1. The sequence goes on from NZ_JBQLID010000006.1 coordinate 162,864, forward strand.
TGAGGCAGCTGACTGGTCCGCATATGACGTTGTATTTCTTTCCACCCCGCCCGGTATATCAGCGGAATGGAGCGAAGCTATTGCAGCACACACGAGGGTGATTGATTTGTCCGGGGATCTCCGGCTGAAGAACGCAGGAACTTACGAACAGTGGTACCAGCGTCAAAGCGCACCGGAATCCCTGCTTCAGGAAGCCGTCTATGGTTTGACGGAATGGAACAGAAACGAAGTGGCAGAAGCTTCTCTATTGTCAAATCCGGGATGCTATCCGACAGCAGTGCTTCTTGGCCTTCTGCCGCTGGTGGATAAGGACGTGATTGATCCTTCGAATATCATCATTGATGCAAAAACAGGCACTACAGGAGCGGGTCGGACGCCATCAGCGGTCACTCATTTCAGTGAAATGGATGGGAATTTTAAAATTTATAAAGTGAATGAGCATAAGCACACACCAGAGATCGAACAGGCACTGGACATGCATACAGGGGGAAATCACCCCGTTACGTTCAGCCCTCACCTGGTGCCGATGACGAGGGGGATTTTAGCTACTATGTATATGCCGCTTACCGAAGGGACGAAAAGCGGTCATATTGAAGAGCTGCTTCATCAGGCATATGACAAGGAGCCTTTCGTTAGAATACGGGGAGAAAAAGCATTTCCAGCAACTAAAGAAGTATATGGAAGTAATTTTTGCGATATCGGCTGGACAGTGGACGAGCGTACCAACCGGCTGACGGTGGTTTCAGTAATTGATAACTTAGTTAAAGGCGCCTCGGGGCAGGCGATACAAAATATGAATGTGATGCTGGGAGCAGATGAGAAGGAAGGAATTTCTCAGCTTCCGGTTTATCCATAAGAAAGGAAGAAAAATCATGGTAGAGGCATCGACAACAGAGCAGGTAATAGAAGTATCGGGAGGAAGCATTTTAAGTCCTGCCGGTTTCTCCGCAGCGGGTATTCATACAAAGGTCAAAAGAAAAAGAAAAGATCTCGGAGCTATTATTTGTGACGTGCCAGCGTCGAGTGCCGCTGTATATACGTTGAATAAAATCCAGGCAGCACCGCTGCAGGTGACGAAAGAAAGCATTGCCAAAGAGGGAAAGCTTCGGGCAATCGTCGTCAATAGCGGGAACGCCAATTCATGTACAGGAAGACAGGGGCTCGAGGATGCCTATACCATGAGAAAAAACAGTGCCGAAAAATTCGGTCTGCCGGAACATCAGGTAGCGGTCACTTCTACCGGTGTGATCGGCGAAGCGATGCCGATGGAGAAAATAAATGAAGGCATTGCCCACCTCGAGCCGGAAACCGGATTCGAACGGGCGCAGGATTTTAATGAAGCAATCATGACGACGGATGTTGCTGGAAAGCACGCATGCTTTCAGACATGGGTGGACAATAAAGCAGTGTTTATCGGAGGCGTAGCGAAAGGCTCCGGAATGATACATCCAAACATGGCTACAATGCTAGGATTTGTAACGACGGATGCTGCCATTGAGCCCGCTCATCTGCAGACGGCGCTTTCAGAAATAACGAACAAAACGTTTAACCGGATCACGATTGACGGCGATACCTCAACGAATGACATGGTAGTCGTCATGGCGAGCGGCAAGGCGGAAAACAGCCCGCTGCACCCCGGTCACCCTGATTGGAACGCGTTCGTTACCGGATTGAAGGAGACATGTGAATCCCTTTCGAAAAAGATCGCGAGAGACGGGGAAGGGGCCACCAAGCTGATCGAAGTGAAGGTCGAAGGTGCTGCTACAGATGAAGAAGCCGGCCAGGCAGCCAAGCAGATTGTCGGATCAGACCTGGTGAAAACCGCTGTATACGGCACAGACGCCAACTGGGGACGGGTGATTGTCGCTCTCGGTTACAGTGAAGTAGAGCTTGATCCGGATACGGTGGATATATCCGTAGGGCCGGTAGAAACCTTGAAAGCAAGCACTCCGGTGCATTTTTCCGAAGAGGATGCAAAAGCGTATCTGGAGAATGACACGGTGGAGATAACGGTGAACCTCCACGTGGGCAATGGAAGCGGCAAAGCATGGGGATGCGACCTGACGTATGATTATGTAAGAATTAACGCCGGATACCGGACGTAGGGAAAGAAGGAGGAGAAGAGCATGAACAGCATCACTGTAGTCAAATGCGGCGGTTCCACGGTAAACAAACTAACAGCTGAGTTTTTCAAAAGTATAGCTGCGATGAAAGAAAAAGGCATGAATCCGGTGCTTGTGCATGGGGGAGGCCCTGAAATCAACCGTATGCTTGAACAGATGCAGATTGAGTGTGAGTTCGTAAACGGGCTGCGAAAAACAACGCCCGAGGTGCTTGAAGTAGCAGAAATGATTCTCTCCGGAAAAGTGAACAAATGCCTCGTTTCCTCCCTTCAGTCCGCCGGTGCTCCGGCTTTTGGCATGTCCGGTATTGACGGAGGGCTTCTGGAAGCAGAACAGGTGGAGGATCAGAATCTCGGGCTCGTCGGCAACGTCGTAAACGTTAATACCTCCTGCATACACTCTATGCTGGAAAGCGGATTCGTTCCGGTGATCGCTCCTATTGCAGCGGATAAAAACGGAAAAAAATTAAATGTGAATGCTGATGCGGCTGCCTCGGCTGTCGCACAGGCAGTAGGCGCAAAAGAGCTTCTGTTTATTACAGATGTTGAAGGTGTGCTTATTGACGGAAGCAAAGCTGACTATATTCATGTAGAAAAGCTCGAGCAGCACATTCACGATGGAGAAATTTACGGCGGAATGATACCGAAAGTCCAGGCGGCAGCAGCAAGCCTGACCGGGGATTTGGAAAAGGTCGTTATTGCCGGTGCGGACGGACATACAGACGAAGCAGAAGGAAAGCTGAAGGGAACAGCAATCATAAGAGAACAGGTCCAGGCTCCGTCCCTGACTTGAAAGGAGGAGAACCATGCAGCAGACAGAACAGAAATCACATCTATTCGAAACTTATAAAAGATGGGAACTCACTTTTTCGCATGCGGAAGGCTGTACCGTAACGGATAAAGAGGGTGAAGAATACACGGACTTAATGGCTGGCATCAGCGTTGTCAACCTTGGCCACGGTGATCCCGATGTGATAAAGCATGTAGAGAAACAGCTGCACGCTGGATGGCACGGTTCCAATTTTTTTCAATATGAACAGCAGGAGCGTGCTGCAGAGCTTTTGACGAAGCTTACAGGCTTAGATCTTGTATTTTTTGCAAACAGCGGGACGGAGGCAAATGAAGCAGCTATAAAGTGCGCGAGAAAATATACCGGGCGTACGAAAATCCAAAGCTTTGTCCAGTCTTTTCACGGGCGGACATACGGAAGCATGGCAGCAACCGGCCAGGATGCCATTCATCAAGGCTTCGGCCGCATGCTCGAAGACTTTGAATATTTACCGTATAACGATGTGAATGCACTGGAGAAGGCTGTGGATGAAAACACCGCGGCAATTATGCTTGAACCGGTGCAGGGAGAGGGCGGTGTCATTCCGGGAGACCCGGCATTTATTCAAAAAGCCGCGGAGGTTGCCAGGCAGCACGGAGCGCTGCTGGTAGTAGACGAAGTACAGACTGGCCTGGGACGAACCGGCACGATGTTTGCCTATGAGCAGGCAGGCGTGGATCCTGATATTGTAACAACGGCAAAGGCTCTTGGTAACGGATTTCCGGTAGGAGCGATGATCGGCAAAGGATATTTACAGGAAGCCTTCGGACCCGGTTCGCACGGCTCCACATTTGGCGGAAATCCGCTGGCTATGGCTGCTGTAGAAGGGACGCTCCAGAAGCTTATGAGTATCAACGCCCCGAAGATGGCAGCAGAAAAGGGAAACTTTTTCACGAAGCTTCTTGAAGAAAAAATCTCCTCCCTGCCCGTGGTGAAAGAAATACGCGGCCCGGGACTTATGATCGGCATAGAGCTTACCGACAGCGCGGCACCTTACGTGCTCGCCATGCAGAAAAAAGGATTTCTGCTGATTGCTGCAGGACCTAACACGCTGAGACTTCTGCCGCCGCTGACAATTTCGCACAATGACTTGGAAAAAGCCGCAGCAGCACTAACAGAAGTGCTTGAAAAATAAAAAACGTACCAGGAGGGTTTGTAGATGAAAAGTTATATAAAATTGGAAACAGGCGAAATATTTGAAGGCAGCTGGCAGCAAGCCTTTCCGGATACGTATGGAGAAATTGTATTTTTCACAGGAATGACCGGCTACCAGGAAGTGATGACAGACCCTTCCTTTCACGGACAGATAGTTGTTTTTACTTATCCGCTAATCGGAAATTACGGTGTGAATCCAACAGATAATGAAAGTACGCAGCCGCAGCCGGCAGGTATCATTGTCAGCGAAGCCTGCGCTACGTCGGGTCACTATGAAGGAGACCAGACGCTGGCAGAGGCAGCGCTTGCAGCCGGAATTCCCGTTATGGAAAACGTGGACACGCGGGCATTGGTCAAAAATATCCGGGAAAAAGGCGATATGGGAGCAGTAATGACCGGGGATCCAGAGTCTGTGAATGTCGGAGAATACGAGCCGCTCGGAGAGCGCGATGTGATTGATACTGTAACGGTGGATAAACAGATAACGATCGGCAGCGGAGACCGGCACGTAGTATTAATGGACTTTGGCTACAAACAGTCGATGGTGGATCAGCTGAACAAAAAAGGATGCAAGGTTACGATTGTGCCTTACGATACGACGAAGGAAGCCATTAAAGCTCTGGCGCCTGATGGCCTGCTGTTTTCCAACGGTCCCGGCAACCCGAAGCAGCTTGAACAGTACTTGAGCACTTATAAGGAGCTTGCCGAAACCTACCCGACTTTGGGCATCTGCCTGGGGCACCAGCTCCTCGCGCTTGCGTTTGGCGGAAACACAGAAAAACTTCGTTTCGGTCACCGCGGTGCCAATCAGCCGGTACAGGACCTGGAAACGAACAAAGTATTTATGAGCTCTCAAAACCACAGCTATGTTGTCACGGATGCGTCTCTTTCAAAAGAGTCGTTCCGGATAAAGTACAAAAATGTCAATGACGGTTCGGTAGAGGGCATGATGCATACGAAGTTTCCAATCATGACAGCTCAGTTTCACCCGGAAGCCCATCCGGGTCCGGCAGACAGCGAAGAAATTTTTGATGAATTTCTCGAAACGATAGAGAATAAAGGGAGAGAAGCCACCTATGCCTAGAGATAAAGAAATAAATAAAGTATTGGTGATCGGCTCCGGCCCGATCATCATTGGGCAGGCTGCGGAATTTGATTATTCAGGCACCCAGGCATGCCTGGCGCTTAGAGAAGAAAATATTGAAGTAATCCTGCTGAATAACAACCCGGCAACTGTAATGACAGATAATACCTGTGCCGATAAAGTATATTTTGAGCCGCTTACCGTAGAAACAGTGGAGCGGATCATTGAACAGGAGCATCCGGACGGAGTGCTTGCCACCCTTGGCGGACAGACCGGGTTAAACCTCGCGCTTGCATTTTCCGAACAGCAGACGCTCGAAAAGCATGGGGTGAAGCTTCTCGGTACGCCGATCGAATCCATCCGGCAGGGAGAAGACAGAGAAGCATTCCGTGCGCTCATGCACGAACTAAACGAACCGGTGCCTGAAAGCGAGGTAGTTGAAAAAAAAGAAGAAGCACTCGCGTTTGCGGAGAAAACCGGATATCCGATTATTGTTCGCCCGGCGTACACACTCGGTGGAGGCGGGGGCGGCATTGCCCAGAATGAAAAAGAGCTTCGTTATATTATCGAAGGCGGGCTGGAGGCAAGCCCAATTTATCAGTGCCTGGTAGAAAAGAGCATAGCCGGGTTTAAAGAAATTGAGTACGAAGTGATGCGGGATGCCAATGACACGTGCATCACCGTGTGCAACATGGAAAACATCGACCCTGTAGGCGTTCATACCGGAGACTCTATCGTGGTGGCCCCATCCCAGACCCTGACGGACGTAGAGTACCAGATGCTTCGGAGTTCCTCGTTAAAGGTTATCCGGGCACTTGGGATTGTGGGCGGATGCAATATCCAATTTGCGCTCGACCCAGTCAGCAAGCAGTACTATTTGATCGAAGTAAACCCGAGAGTGAGCCGTTCTTCCGCGCTTGCTTCTAAAGCAACCGGATATCCGATTGCCCGCATGGCGGCTAAAATCAGCATCGGCTATCACCTGCATGAGCTGTTGAATCCGGTTACCGGGCATACGTATGCAAGCTTTGAACCGGCACTTGACTATGTTGTAGTGAAGTTTCCGCGCTGGCCGTTTGACAAGTTTTCCTACGCAGACCGCACCCTTGGCACGCAGATGAAGGCGACAGGGGAAGTCATGGCCATTGAAAGAAATCTGGAGGCGGCTCTGCAGAAAGCGGTAAGGTCGCTTGAAATCAAACTTGACGGGCTTGCTTTGCCGGAATGCAAAGAAACGGCTGATGAAAATATTTTAGACGAAATCCTGCAGCAGAACGATAAGCGATTCTTTTACATTATGGAATGGCTTCGCCGCGGCGGGGATATGGAAACAATTCATGAAAAAACCGGTATTCAGTATTTTTTCCTTCGGACCTTTTCTGCCCTTATTCAAAAAGAAAAAGATATTGCAGAGCTTTCCTGGGAAGAGTGGAGCGAAGAGCAGCTGCTGGTATGGAAAAAGGCTGGTTTTACGGATGAACAGCTGCACGCCCTGTCCGGAATAAAAATCGGAGAAATACTTGAGCTGCGTGAGCAGTTAAATATGTTCCCTTCATATCATATGGTGGATACGTGCGCAGCGGAATTCACCGCAGAAACACCGTACTACTATTCCAGCTGGTACAAGGAAAGCGACCGCGAGGCCGAACCGGTCGAAAATAAAGTGCTGGTCGTCGGTTCCGGCCCGATCCGGATCGGACAGGGCATTGAATTTGATTACTGCTCGGTGCACGGGGCGCGTGCGTTGAAAGAAGCCGGCTACGAAGCGGTAATTGTAAATAACAATCCTGAAACGGTGAGCACTGACTTTGAAATGGCGGATCATTTGTACTTTGAGCCGCTCACACCTGAGGATGTGCTTCACGTAGCCAGAGAAGAGCACGTAACGAAAGTAATCGTACAGCTTGGCGGCCAGACGGGGATCGCGCTGACTGAATCACTTGAACAAGCAGGAATGGAAGTGCTCGGCACAACGTCCGATATTATTGATCAGCTCGAGGACCGGGACCGCTTCTACCAGTTTATGCAGCATGTGAACGTTCCTCATATTCCGGGCGTCTCCGGCCACAGCAGAGAGGAAACGCTGAAGCAGGCGGAAGAAATCGGCTATCCGGTGCTTCTCAGACCTTCCTACGTCATCGGCGGCCGCGGGATGGCGATTGCGACCAAAGAAGAAGAACTGGTGGAATATATCGAAGATCCAGCCAATGATATTGAGTATCCAATATTAATTGACTCCTATAAGCCGGGCACAGAGCTTGAGGTGGATGTATTAACAGACGGCAAAGACATATGGATACCCGGTATATTTGAACACGTAGAGGAAGCAGGTGTTCATTCAGGCGATTCCATGGCTGTAACTCCACCATTCAGTATCAGTGCAGAGATTAAACAGCTTCTGGTGAACTATACGCAGAAAATTGCGGAGGGCATGGATTTTCACGGTATCTTTAATATCCAATTCGTTTACGACGCCGGCGAATTGTATGTGATTGAAATAAATCCAAGAGCATCGCGCACGGTACCGGTCTTTGCCAAAATCACCGGCGAAAAAGTGATTGAAGGAGCGGTGCACCTGCTGCTCGGCCATTCACTTAAAACATGGACAAGTGAGAAAGGGCTCCACGAAGAGCCGGGCTATTACACAGTGAAGGCCCCGGTCTTTTCCAACGATAAATTAAGCGGACTTGACCCGGTGCTCGAAGCAGAGATGAAATCCACCGGGGAGCTGATCGGCATATCAAAAGATCTTTCCGGAGCCTTTCAGAAAGCATTTGCCTGGTCGGAAACACAAATCCCTCTTCTATTCAAAAAAACCGGAAGTGTCTACTGCGAAATTGCTGACGGGGAATATGAAAAAGCAAGACCATCCCTGGAGAAGCTTGAAGGCCTGGGTTACACATTAGTGTTTCCACAGCAGACGCCGTTTGATGAATGGATTTACTCAGAGGATGCTTCAGCATTAATCAGTATTCCGGAGATCGGGCATAAAACAGGAAAAGAGAGTCGTCAGAAAGCATTAATTGAACGTAAAACGATCGTAACGAATGCACGCACGCTGAGTGTGATGGTTCAGGCCATTCAAGGGGCGCCGGAGCTGCCTGCACCAATTGAGTCGTGGCTGCAAAATTACGCTTTGTCCGAAAAAGGAGTGTAGCAAATGGCAACAAATCTGAATAATTCCGCCTCAACTCTGAATCAGCAGAGCGTTTTAACGCTGCTTGATTTTTCCGCGGAGGAAATCAAACAACTGCTGGAGCTGGCAGCAGACATGAAGAAAAATCCTGCTGCGTATTATAATCATCTGGCGCATCGCTCCCTCGGGATGATTTTTGAAAATGCATCGACGAGAACCCGAGTGTCCTTTGAGGTAGCTATGACTCAGATGGGAGGCCATTCTTTGTTTCTGAGCCCCCGCGATATGCAGATCGGCCGCGGGGAGCCGATCAAAGACACAGCCAAAGTGCTTTCGAGGTACGTTGATGCGTTGATGATCCGCACAAACGATCACGGGAAAGTCGAAGCACTCGCAGAGCATGCAGATGTGCCGGTAATTAATGCCCTTACGGATCTGTATCACCCGTGCCAGGCACTTGCCGATTTGCTGACTGTGCAGGAGCGGAAAGGGAGCTTCGAGGGCCTGAAAAGTGTTTTTATCGGAGACGGAAACAATGTCGCCCATTCCTGGATCATAGCAAGCATCAAAATGGGAATGGATGCGGTGCTCGCAGCGCCGGAAGGGTACGGTCCGGAGCCGGGCGTCTGGAAGCAGATTGAGCAGGCAGCGGAGGAGTCTGGAGCATCCGTTACCCGCACGACAGACCCTGAAGAAGCGGCAAAAGGGGCGGACGTTATTTATACGGACGTGTGGACGAGCATGGGCTATGAAGAGGAGCAGGCGAAACGCCTCGCGGCTTTTAAAGGCTTTATGATTTCTGAAGAGCTTACGGCGAAAGCTGCGAAAGACTACATCTTTTTGCACTGCCTCCCGGCCCATCGGGAAGAAGAGGTGGCGGCTTCAGTCATTGATGGTCCCCATTCAGCTGTTTATGATGAAGCGGAAAACAGACTGCACGTACAAAAGGCTATACTTGCTTCGGTCATCAGCTAGACTGTGAAACCGTTCCTAATAATACAGGGACGGTTTCTTTTATGTGAAGAAAGGAGGATAATCACTTGGATTAGCGTGTTTCTGCTTGTATAATTGCCGGGAAGCCGGTAAGCAGCGGGAGGGATGACATGACAGTGAAACGTGCTGCAGCAGGGGTAATTATTTTTATTTGCGTATTGATTGCTGTGTATTTAGGTATCGTTTATTTTTTTCAGGGAAGCCAGACGACAGCCATTCTTACAGCTATCACGGGAGCGCTGATCGCCGAATGGACATACCACCGTTCGTTCGTAGAGGAATAAAGATTATATGAATAAAACAGCGTGCAGAAAGTAGACAACCGTGCGTGACTCGTATAAAATTATTCCCAGACTAATGAAAACGTCCAGCCTGGTTCGTACATAGGCAGGGAGTATATACATGAGAATGTGGAAGATAACAAAGGAGAGAGTAGCATGAATGAAAACAGGCGAGTGGTTGTAACAGGAATGGGGACAGTCAACCCGCTGGGCCAGACAGTGGAATCCTCGTGGAAAAATGCTGTGGACGGCGTCTCCGGCATTAGTGCTATCGAAAGGGTGGATGTCTCCGAGCTTCCGATGAAAATCGGGGGAGAAGTAACGGATTTCGATCCGTCGGCCTATTTGGAAAAAAAAGAACTGCGGAAAATGGACCGCTTCACTCAGTTTGCTATTGTAGCTTCCATGCAGGCGCTTGAGGACGCGGGTTATACAATTACAGAGGAAAATGCAGCACGGACCGGCGTTTGGATAGGCTCTGGCATTGGCGGTATGGAAACGTATGAAAACCAGTTTCAAAACTTCATGGAGCGCGGCTATAAACGTGTGAGCCCGTTCTTTGTACCGATGATGATCCCGGACATGGCTTCCGGCCAGGTGTCCATTTATACAGGGGCCAAAGGAGTGAATTCCTGTACGGTTACGGCCTGTGCCACAGGCTCTAACTCGATTGGAGACGCATATAAAGTGATTCAGCGCGGTGATGCCGATGCCATGATTACAGGCGGCACAGAAGCTCCGATTACAAAAATGGCGATTGCAGGCTTTAGCTCGGCCAAGGCAATTACGATGAATGAAGACCCAAATACGGCGTCCCGTCCGTTTGATAAAAACCGGGACGGATTTGTAATGGGCGAGGGAGCGGGCATACTGATGCTTGAAAGCCTGGAGTCCGCCGAAGCGAGGGGCGCGGAAATTTATGCTGAAATCGTCGGATACGGTTCTACCGGAGATGCGTATCATCTGACAGCTCCGGCTCCGGACGGCGAAGGCGCTCAGCGCTCCATGCAGATGGCTATGGACGATGCAGGGCTTACAGCAGAAGACATTCAGTACATTAACGCTCACGGTACCAGCACGCAATACAATGATAAATTTGAAACGACAGCTGTACGAAAGGTATTTCAGGATCATGCGGACAGTGTATGGATGAGTTCAACAAAATCGATGACTGGTCACCTGCTCGGGGCAACCGGAGGTATTGAAGCTATATTCAGTATTCTTTCTTTAAAGGATAATGTAGTGCCGCCGACTATTAACCTGCACGAGCCGGATCCGGAATGTGATCTCGATTATGTTCCAAACGAAGCCCGGAAAGGTGATATTCAAGCCGTTTTAAGCAATACCTTTGGATTTGGCGGACATAACGCTACCCTGGCATTTAAAAAATGGCAGTCATAAAAAAAGTCTGGGCGCGTTGGCCCAGACTTTTTTTGCATTTAGGACTGATAGCTGTGAATAAGGGATTCAGCATAATCCAGTGCTTCTCGGGATGAATTGATTTCTTCGTTAATAATGCCTTTTTCGGTTTCGCTTATAATGAATTTATAAAGCGGCCCGGGGCGGAGGCCGAGACGTTGAAGTTCAGCGCCGGAAACCCACGGTGGCAGGTCCTGCCATTTGTCCTGGTATTGTCTGAGCAAAGCCGCTTTTCCCGGCTGCCCGGCGCTGTACTCAAGGCAGTAAGCAGCAATTTCAACAGAAAGAGGAGACACATGGGCAGCAGTGCGGTGAAAATCACCGGGTCTTTCGATAGAGACGTCCCAGCTTTCATCGAGCAGGTGGTGCACGTGCCGCACGAGCTGTTTATCCTGCTTCCGCACGGCGACCCGCTCGGCAGAAAGCACCCGGCCGCTTTCCTGCAGAAATAATGGCAGCAGGGTCATAAACAAAGATGATTGGAGCCCGGTAATATAAGGCAGCAGTCGCTCGGCTGTATCGTCCCATACGGCACCAGGGAGAAATGCCGATAAAACGTCAAGCTTCTGGAGACGATAAAACAACTGGGCAGGAGGCATTTCTGCAGTCAGACGCTGAAATTCAGCGAGTATTCTATCTGTAGACAGGGCATGAATCGCGTTAACCGCCTGCGCAATAAACGCTTCTGTTTCATGATCCATCGCAAATCCAAAACGGTGTTCAAAGCGGACGGCACGGAGAATACGGGTCGGGTCCTCCACAAAGCTCAAATTGTGCAGCACCCGGATGGCTCCCCGTTTTAAATCCTCAAGTCCTGAAAAGTGGTCGATGAGATCCCCAAACTCTTCGGGATGAAGGGCAAGGGCCATGGCATTGATCGTAAAATCCCTTCGGAACAGATCTTCTTTCAATGTAGAGCTCTCCACGTCTGGCAGAGATCCGGGTTTTTCATAAAATTCGGTCCGGGAGCTTGCGATATCCATTTTTAATCCGTCCGGCCAGATGATCGTAGCAGTGCCAAATGCTTCGTGCTTGTGGAGTTCTCCGTTCCATTTGGAGGCAATGTCTGAAGCAAAGGCTATGCCGTCACCTTCAACGGCAATGTCGATATCCTCATTTTCCTTTTGCAAAATAATATCGCGAACGACTCCACCAATCAGATATGTGCGCAAATGCTGGCGGGCGCCTTCTTCTCCGACAGCCCGAAGCCACTGCTGGATGGAATCCGGCAAAGTCGTGCGCATGCTTTCTTCCATATTGACGGTTTCTGATGCAGTGGAGTCTTCACGAAGCCGGGCAATGATATCGCTGCGCGAGACGAGACCGATTAATGCACCGCGGTGATCAATAATGGGAAGCCGGCCAACGTTATGGTGGACCATCTGCTGCTGCAGTTCTTCAAACCGGTGATAGGGGGAGGCGGTATGAAGGTTGGAGCTCATGTAGCCTTTGACAGGGGCGTGCCCGAGCTGATGATGCATGGCTTTATCAATGTCGCGCCGGGAAATAATGCCGACTAATTCATACTGGTCGTTTACTACCGGAAAGCCGCTGTGGCCGTAACGAAGAACCATATCTTCCGCTTCCCTGATTGTCGTTTCCGGCTTCAGTGTTTTTACCGGCCGGCTCATCAGCTCTTCAGCCGTAATGGAGCGGCCGACTGCAGATTGAAGCTGTGATTTGATCTGGTCGTAAACGTCGTCGAGCAGCTGATCCTTGATAGTGGCCGACCCGGCCCGGGAATGCCCGCCTCCGCCGAACGGGGCTAAAATGTCCGGGAGGTGAATGCGGTCGGTGGCCGAGCGCCCGATAACAAATATTTTGCCCTGTGCTCTGGTTAAAGTAATGACAGCGCTCGCACCGGTCGTTTCTATTAAATTGGAGGTAACGGTGTTCAAGCCGCCGATATGCTTGTCGCCGGAATCAAATTTTGTAATCAACAGCTGAAGCCCTTCGCGCTCAATGACCTCTGCTGCCCCGAGGTAAGCTCGCAGAGCATACTGCTGATCCGGAGAAAGCGACTCCTCCATGTATTGGCCGACGGTATCTAAATTCATGCCCTGCTCCATTAAAAATACAGCAGCCTGCAGATCCCGAAGCGTTGTACTCGGATAAACGAGCGACCCGGTATCAGTGTAAAGCCCGAGAGCAAAAAGGGTAGCTTCGACCGGAGTAAGGGAAAGCTGGCGCTGCATCAATTCTTCAATGAGGATAGTGACAGCGGCGCCTGTTGGTTCAATCCGGGCATCAATGGCCGCTTCTGTGGAATCAGGCGCTTCCTTATTTGTGTGGTGATCATAAATGATCCAGTACGGAGCTGAGGAAAAGGTAAGGCCGTCCCTGGCCCGATCCGGCTCGGAGACATCGGTTAAAATTACCGTATGCAAATTATCCCAATCGATATGCCGGGAAGAAACAAACGGGAATTCATCCTTGAAAAGAGCGAGGTACTCGTTGACTTCCTCGGACTGGTCGTCCTGCAAAACGAGGCGGGCCTCCGGATAAAGTCTGGAAGCAGCTACAGCAGAAGCGAGGGCGTCAAAGTCCATATGGCGGTGCGTTAAAATTACATCCATGGCAGCTGCCTCCTTAGTCATTATTTTTCACATGCATTAAATGGTTGTGGAAGTGATTGAGAGCCATAGTGAGAATGGCTTCGGGGCGCGTCTGATCGGCCTCCATGTTCACTTCATCAAAATACCGGGTGATATCTTCAAGCTGGTCTTTCTGTTCTTTGTATAAGTGCACCTGCAGAACCCGGGTTTCGTTCGCAAGCTCCCGGGCAAGCTGATTGATTGAATGCTGCAGCTGTTCAGACTCCTTCAGCAGTTCACGCAGCTGTTTTTGCTTTTCTTCTCGTACAGTCACTTGCGACCCTCCATGTGCTGGATGTGTTTTCCCTATACTAATACCCGGGAAGAAAAAAATAAAAGCTCCCGACTTGGGAGCTCCTACCGTTTTTTTCGTTCAAGCCCCATGGCACGCTCTGCTTTTGCGAGCATTTTTGAGGAAGCCTGACGGGCTGTTTCTGCGCCTTTGTCCAGGATGTCATCGAGTTCTGAAGAGTTCATCAGCTCCGAATGGCGCTCCTGAAGTGGTACGAGAATATCAGCAACGGCGGCGCCGGTTTCTTCTTTAAGAGAGCCGTAGCTTTCTTGGCTGAGCTTTTGTTCTGCCTCTTCGATACTGATGTTTTTAGAAATGGCGTAAATTGTGAGGAGGTTGCTTACTCCAGGTTTGCTTTCAGGATCGTAGCGGATCTCGCGTCCGGAATCAGTCACAGCGCTCTTCATCTTCTTCATGATCGTCTTTTCATCATCAAGCATGGAAATAAAAGCCTTTTGATTGGAGTCGGATTTGCTCATTTTTTTCTCTGGATTTTGAAGAGACATAATCCGCGCTCCGCTGCCCGCTATTTTTGTTTCCGGGACGGTGAATATATCGTTGTACTGTTGATTAAACCGTTCCGCGAGCGTCCGCGTCAGTTCGAGGTGCTGCTTCTGGTCTTCTCCGACAGGAACAATATCTGTGCCATATAAAAGGATGTCCGCAGCCATCAGCGGCGGGTAAGTCAAAAGAGCACCGGGAACACCGGAGCGGCCCTCTGCCTTATCTTTAAACTGGGTCATGCGCTCAAGCTCCCCAATATAGGCAATGCATTGCAGCATCCAGCCAAGCTGGGCGTGAGCAGGAACCTCCGATTGAACAAAAATAGTTGCTTTTTCCGGATCAAGTCCGGCAGCGATGTATAAAGCCGCGAGACTCCGGGTGTTGTGCTGAAGCTCCTGCTTATTTTGAGGCACTGTAATAGCGTGCTGGTTCACAATACAAAAAAAGCTTCGGTAGTCTTTCTGTAAATCCACAAAGTGTTTTATCGCCCCTAAATAGTTACCGATGGTGGGCGTGCCGCTCGGCTGAACACCGGAAAAAACGGTTTTCATAAGTATACATCCTTTCGTTGTCAAAAACTTATTTCTGCCGGCTTTTATACTTAAGGACAAGCACGGCGGCCCATTCAAGCACGAGTAAGATAAAAAGCAGAAGTCCCGGCCAGGAGGGGAAGTCTGACAATCTCACCTGAAGGACAAGTGCTGCTGCCCACAAGAAAGCTGTAACGGCCATCCAAAAACGTATCTGATCTGTCATAGCTTCATCACCACTCTGACCCGAGGCCAATAAAAGTTAAATAGGAAGCAATAAAATAAACGACGACAAGAGTGATGGAGGGCCAAAGATAAATGGCCGGTGTTTTTCGTTTACTGCCCCGGAGAACAGCGTAAAATACTATGGCTGCGAGCAGCGTAATGCCGAGAGAAGTCACCAGATTCGTCCGGCTTGCTGCGGAAATGATCGGTTCGCCTCTATAGAAAATATCGCTCAGGGCAAGCAGAGTCAAATTGAAGAGGTTGCTGCCCAAAATGGACCCCAGGGCCAGATTATAGTTTCTCAGCTTCATTGCTACAAAAACAGAAACGGCTTCGGGGAGGGACGTCGAAGCAGCGATTAAAAAACTTCCGATAAAGCTCGACCCGAGTCCGGTGATAACAGCGATCCTGTCACCGGTGGTAGTTAGAACAGTACCGGCAGCGAGCGTAAATAAAGCAGCGATTATAAATCCCGTACCAGCCTGTCGCAGTGAGAGATCGGGCTTTGGCACGTCCTGTTCTTCTTCGTCAGGAATCACGCCTTCGTTCTGGCGGTTTGCCCAGACAATTCCTACCGCATAGAACACCAGAAGGATAAGCGCATCAACACCGACGCCAAAAACGCTCCAGGAAAGCTGGAGGAGAAAAGCCGCCCCCGTGACAAAAGCAAGCACGGCCCCCAGCCCGGCAGTATATGTATGACCAGGGGAGACGCGGTTGAACAGCTGCTTGCGCCGATAAAAAATATCAAATACAGCAATGATAAGAATGTTAAATAAGTTACTCCCAAGCACGTTGCCCACTGCAATGTCCGGGTTATCCAAAAACACAGCCGTTAAGCTGGTGGTAACTTCGGGCAGGGAAGTGGCCCCGGCCAACAAAAGGGTGCCGACCATCATACCGCCAAGCGAAGATTTTTCACTAATGATGTCAGAGTATGAAGACAGCTTGGTGGCTGCGATAACTGTAAACACCGCTGCCAAAAGAAAGAATAAAAAGACCAACGATGGTGTCCCCTCTCACAAACGATAATTTCAGCATAAAACGCTTTAGAACAGGGTTAGTGTATCGTAACTTACCCCGAAGGTCAAAAGGAAGCCGTGTGAAAACCCCTTCATCTATGTAAATATTGGATAACAACGACTATAATAAAGTAGAAAGAATTCAAAGGAGGGCTACAATGAAGATATTTGCCGTATTTCTTACAATGAAGGATGAAGAAAAATCACAAAAGTTCCGCTCGCAGCACTTGAAATTTCTCGAGGATGAAGAGCTGAACGGAAATGTGATTGCTTATGGACGTTTTGTCGATGGTACCGGCGGCTTAATCATGTACCGCGGAGAAGAAGAGGAAGCCGTCCGGGAAATTGTAGAACAGGATCCTTACATACAGCTTGGTGCCCGGGATTATCATATGCATGAGTGGGATATGAAATCACATGTCTGGACGAAGGGAGAATAATACTTATGAAAAAAGCTGCTTTTATCGGACTTGGAAACATGGGCATGCCAATGGCTGTGAATATTTTGAATAAAGGATTTGACGTCTACGGGATTAATAAAGGAAATGAAAAGGAAGACCGCTTTCAGGAAGCAGGAGGTACTGTCGGTATTACACCGGCAGAGGCAGCTGGACAGATGGATATCGTTATGACCTGCCTGCCGAAGCCAGAGCATGTAGAAGAAATGATGCTCGGTGAAAACGGCGTTATTACAAATGCCTCACCAGGACTTCTTGTAATTGATTTCAGTACCGTGTCTGCAGAGCTTCATGAAAAGATTGAAGCAGAGGCAGCGCAAAAGGGTGTAGACTATCTGGATGCTCCGGTTAGCGGGGGAACGACAGGAGCAGAAGCTGGAACACTTGCTGTGATGGTGGGTGGAAGCAAAGAGGCCTTTGAAAAAGCCAGACCGATTTTTGAAGCGGTAGGAAAAAATATTACGTATGCCGGCAGTATTGGCAAAGGTACGAAGGTGAAGTTGATTAATCAGTATATGGTCGGTATGCATACTGCAGCGGTAAGCGAAGGATTAACGATGGCGGAAAAAGCAGGAGTTGATCTGGAAATGCTTCATTCCGTTATCACAAATAGTATGGGGCAGAGCAAAATCTACGACCGGCACTATACGGAATTCATTCAGGAAAACAAAGAGGAACCCGGATTTGCTCTGGAACTGCTTTTAAAGGATCTTGGTCTGGCTAATGAAATGAGTAATCGTGTAGGAGTAATTCCAAAGGCAGGAAAGGAAGTTTTATCCTTATTCGAAGAGGCGGATCGCGAAGGGTTTGGAGAAAAAGACATGAGCAGCCTTTTTTACTACGTGAAAAACAACAAAAAATAAAAAATATGTAGACACGGAACCTGCCTTCCTTCATGAAGGCGGGTTCTTTACGTTTTACGAATGCATAGTTTCAGCAACGGCCTGCTCAACGCGTTCGTCGAGGGAATGCAGTCGGGTGAATGCATCTTCATCAGTAATAGTCCGGTAGTGATGGCGTCCGGATGGCTCTTCATCGAGTTCATCTGCATCGGCAACTACCTGCTGCAGCGGCGTTCGCTGAATATTGGCAGCCGGGAGATACGAATCAGTATGAAGTAAAACAGCCATACTGACTTCCTTTGCCCTCGAAGGTTCTTCGCCGAGCCGGATTAAGAGCTTGTGCGCCCGTTCTGCTCCTTTGATAGCGTGAATATCGTTCGTCTGATATTCTTCGAAGTCCCATTTTCCGTTTTTGTAAAAAAGATAATGGCCCATATCGTGCAGAAAACCGGCTTTTACTGCTAAATCAACATCTACATTTCGTTCTCTGGCAAGCTCTAATGCTATATCAGCCACGCGAATGGCATGGGCAAGTCCGGAACGGCGGACATATTTTTGAGTAATAGGGTGTTTGTAAATATCAATCATCGTCACTCTGCTCATTGGTGCTCCTCCTTTATAGATTATTTTGCAAAAGGGGCCCCGGCCAATAAAGGCTGAGGACCCTGTGAAAGTCTCGCAATTTTTAAAGATATTTTTAACATTATAATAACTATGCGACTGGAATGCAAGGGAAATGAAAGATTAACTAACATTCAATTATCATTTTGAATATAAATTTTAATTAATAAAAAAATAGCGGAAAATAAAAAATATGGTTGGTAACATGTGTATTTAAACGTATAATTAAACTAAGAAAAATATTCCATTAAATAGTGACTATTAGAGTGTATTTTTTAAAAAAAATAATGAAGGCAGGGACAATATGAAAAAAAAGTTGGGTATTTGGGCCTTAACTGCTGCATTGACTGCTACATCGGGATTAACTGCAGCGGAGGCAAACGCGGAAGAAGGAAACGGGAACGATCTGGCATCAATGACGACTGGTGGACATACATTAACGCTTGAAGGCAGCATGCCGCGATTTACATATGATTCCGGTCTTAATTTCAGCTATCCAGAGGAAGGGGTCAAAGGGATATATGTTACTGGTCACTCGGCCGGAGGCGACAGAATGGATAAATTAATTGACCTTATTGATTCGACGGAATTGAACGCTATGGTAATAGATATTAAAGATGATCACGGCAACTTAACATTCAATGTACCGGAAGGATCAAATCTGCCTGATATAGGAAAAAATATGATCAAGGATCCCGAAGCGCTAATGAAAAAATTGGAAGAGCACGATATATACCCAATCGCACGCATTACAGCTTTTAAAGATAATGTACTTGCTAAAAAGCATCCGGAATACTCCTACCAGACAAGTAACGGGGATACATGGTCGAATGGAAGCGGCCATATGTTTACAAACCCGTTTATGAAAGAAGTATGGGATTACAATCTTCAAATAGCGGAAGAAGCAGCCAGGCTCGGCTTCCAGGACATCCAGTTCGATTATATCCGGTTCCCTGAAGGATTTGAAAGGAGAGATGACCAGCTCACTTATTCCACAGGGGACTATGACAGCGGCGACGACAACGTGCAGGAAAGAGTAGATGCTGTTACGGATTTTGTCGCCTACTCTGAAGAGGCGCTTCAAACAAAATACAATGTAAATGTATCGGCGGATATCTTCGGCTATTCTGCGACTCAGGAACGGGCCCCGGGCATCGGACAGGACTTTCGGTTAATCTCTGAAAATGTAGATGTCATCAGCTCCATGATTTACCCAAGCCATTGGGGAAGCGGTTATTTTAATATCGATAAGCCGGATACAAAGCCGTACGAGGTTATCGATGCTTATGCGAAGGCAGAGACGAAGATTTTATCGGATCTTGATGAACAACCGATAACCCGGCCCTGGATTCAGGACTTTACAGCAAGCTATTTAGGAAGCGGTAATTATCTGCAGTACGGAAGCACCGAGGTGGAGGCGCAGATTCAGGCGCTGCAGGATAATGGTATTGAAGAGTATCTGCTGTGGGACGCCCAGAACTCTTATTCCAAAGGTACAGATTATACGCCGTAAAAAACAAAACCAAAGGAGCGGGAGTCAAAAACCGCTCCTTTTTGCTGTATGCAAAGCTGAGAAAGAGCAAATGCAACCACAACCCTCCGGGAAGTCAATATCCCGTAAAGAGCGCGCTTAAGCGTCTTAAATAAGTGCTGAAGGCACTTACTATATACAGAATTTCGCGTTATAATATATGTAACACAAATTTGGGGGTCATTATGTCTAAACTAAACTGGTACGAAAAATTGAACCAATACTTTCCAGTTGAAGAAATGAAATCGAAAAAACACATGGAAGTGCTGCTGGATGAAAAAGGTGATATTTACCATAAAGATGAAGGACCTCTTCATGTTATGATGTATGTAGAGACAGAGGAATTTGTTTTTATCGATTATTTGTTGGTATCGAAAGAAGCAAGAGGGGAAGGACTCGGTCAGAAATTACTTGATAGCCTGAAAAGTAAGAATAAACCGATTATTCTGGAAGTGGAGCCTCTCGATTATGAAGAGAGTGATACAACAAAACGGTTCCGTTTTTATGAAAGAGCCGGCTTTCGTCAGGCGAAATCCATTGGCTACAGCAGAATCTCTCTGGCAACCAATGAAGTGAATACGCTCGAAATTTTATATTGGTCGCCGGACGATGCGTCGGAAGAAGTTATCTATGAAAAAATGAAGCATACGTATAAAAACATTCATACGTATAAAGACGAAGAGATCTACGGAAAAGCCTATCAGGACGTTACGGAAGTTCTTACGTATGATGACAAAGACGAATTGAAGAACGCTTAGAAAGGAGGGCGAAGAGGTTATGAAAAACGCAGTTGCAAAAAAACGCAGGAAAATGAAAAGAGAAGTACTCCGGGACATGCTTAAAAAAAACCTCAAGGGCCTGAATAAAGAAAAATCGCCCGAAAAGGGCGTTCCGACTCCTTCAAGACACTCCGCTTAATACATTGCATGCGCAGTTCAGACGGGCTGCGCTTTTTTATGCTGGAAGGTTTAAAAGTTAAATTAAGGTGGAACACTCTAACCTGTGAAGAAAAATTGGAGGGTTCCTGATGCAAACACATCAATTGTACATTAACGGAGAATACGTAAACGCTTCTAGTGATGAATATATTGAAATTGAAAATCCGGCAACGGAAGAAACTATTTCACGAACGGTAAAAGCGACAAAAGAGGACGTGGATAAAGCTGTTGCTGCCGCCTCTGCTGCTCAAAAAGGGTGGGAGCTGACACCAAATATCGAACGCGGAAAAATTGTCCGTGCTCTCGGAGATAAAATTGAAGAAAACAGAGACCGGTTTATTGACCTTCTTCAAGAAGAGCAGGGAAAAGATTACGGATTGGCGAGCGGTGAAGTGGATCTTGCCATTGACTATTTCCGCTACATGTCCGAATGGGCAAGAAGAATAGAAGGAGAAATTCTGCCAAGTGACCGGGAAAATGAGAATATTTTCATTTACAAAAAACCTATCGGCGTTGTAGGCGGTATTGTGCCATGGAATTTTCCCGTGTTTATCCTGGCCAGAAAAGTAGCAACAGCTCTTGTCACCGGCTGTACGATTGTGCTGAAGCCAAGCCAGCAGACACCAAATACAGCTGTTGAATTCACAAAGCTCATCGATGAAATGGATGAAGTACCAAAAGGGGTTTATAACCTGATTACAGGTACAGGTTCAGAAATAGGAAACGCTCTGGCTTCGCATGAAGATGTAGATATGGTAACAATGACTGGCAGCGTAACTGCGGGAACAAAAGTTATGGAAGCTGCGGCGCAGAACATTACAAAAGTTAATCTCGAACTCGGCGGAAAAGCACCGGCTATTGTAACAGCGAACGCAGATATTGATACTGCGGTGAAGCATATTACAACCTCCAGACTTGCCAATAATGGCCAGGCCTGTACGAACGCAGAGCGGGTGTATGTGCATGAAAGTATTGCTGAAGAATTCACCAAACGACTGCAGGAAGCATTTGAACAAAAAACAATGGGCGATCCGCGCGCATCCAAAAATGCTGACGTTGGCCCTCTTGTAAGCAAAGACCGCCTCGATGAAGTGCATGCGATGGTGGAAAATGCTAAAAAAGACGGAGCGAAGGTAGTAGCTGGCGGTGAACCAGGCGATCAGAATAATGGTTATTTTTACAAACCAACAGTAATCAGCAACGCCCGGCATGAGATGGAAATTATGCAGGAAGAAATATTTGGTCCGGTTATTCCTATCGATACGTTCCAAACGCTTGATGAAGCAATAGAGAAAGGCAACGATACCGTATTCGGTCTTTCTTCCTCCGTTTACAGTGAAGATATGAACGAAATTATGAGAGTGGTAAACGAACTGCGCTTTGGCGAAACGTACGTTAATCGGGAGAATTTCGAAGCTGTGCAGGGCTATCACGCC
Source organism: Marinococcus sp. LNHM4E3-1 (assembly GCF_056034405.1). Lineage (NCBI taxonomy): Bacteria > Bacillati > Bacillota > Bacilli > Caryophanales > Bacillaceae > Marinococcus > Marinococcus sp. LNHM4E3-1. The sequence continues at coordinate 184,876 of NZ_JBQLID010000006.1, forward strand.
GGTTTCCGGAAATCCGGACTTGGCGGCGCCGATGGCAAGCACGGAGTGGAAGACTTTTTAGCCACTCACGTTGTTTATATGCAGTACAATAACGAAAAAAATTAAAGAAATTTGGCTGGAGGGTGAACCTCCAGCCATTTTCTAACGTATACATAATAAGGGCGGAAACAATTATATGAGTTGTTGAAAAACAAAGCAGGTAATTGAGAATCGTTCATTTAATGTAAAAAGTGAACAGTTTAAATGAATTGTCACAAAACGTTAACAAATTGTGCGCTCAGAAAGTTTCAAAACCATGATGAAGAGGAATAAATAAAGTATTGTTGAATTAAAGTCCAAAATTACAATCATTCACAAACCAGTTAAAACCTCTTTTCAAATTAGAATAATTATTGTATAATAATCTTGTGACTAAAAAGCAGAGAATATTATACGTTGTTTTCGCCCATTTTACTCCCATAGTTGGGGAAGGAGAGATTTGTTAACATGGTGACATTGCTTACATCTCCAAGTTGTACATCCTGTCGGAAAGCGAAAGCATGGTTGGACGAACATGAGATTGCTTATAATGAAAGAAACATTTTTGCGGAGCCATTAACAGTGGATGAAGTAAAAGAGATTGTGCGTCTGACGGAGGACGGCACTGATGAAATCGTTTCCCGTCGTTCGAAGGTGTTTCAGGAATTAGACGTGGAAATGGAAAACCTTCCACTGCAGCGCCTGTTCCAATTAATCAGCGAACATCCCGGTCTATTAAGACGGCCGATCATTTATGATGATAAACGTTTACAGGTGGGCTACAATGAAGCTGAAATTCGTCGTTTCCTTCCAAGAAAAGTTCGTACTTTTAACTTGATGGAAGCGCAAAAAATGGTAAACTAAAAAGAAAGAAAAATTTCGGCGCCGGTCGGAATTTTTCTTCTTTTTATAATTACGCTTTGTTTTGCTAAAATGAGTTTCTTTCCTTGACATGAGTGTGATTTTATCTGAAAATATAAAACCAAACCAGTGTTAAATTATTGATGCTCCGCTCCCTCAACGAACGTTGCATCCTGGGATGAGCACAACTCACAAAGGGTCCTGTACAGTGCTATGATTAAAAGGATTACTATATGTTATTGTTAGGGTATAGTATTTCATAGTAAGTAGAAGACCGACCCTAGCTTGAGGAGGGAGAAAAATAGTGGAAATCGAAAGAATCAACGAGTCGACAGTGAAGTTTTACATTACGTACACGGATATCGAAGACCGTGGTTTCGACCGGGATGAGATTTGGTATAACCGTGAACGTGGAGAAGAATTATTCTTTGATATGATCAACGAAGCTCACGACTTAGAAAACTTTGAAATAGAAGGACCTTTATGGATTCAGGTACAGGCACTCGATCAGGGCATGGAAATCGTAGTTACCAGAGGACAGGTTACCGATGGAAATGTGAAGCTGGAAATTCCGGTATCAGAAAACAAAGAGGAACCTCCGGTGGACGATAACATTGTGGATATGCTTGATGAACAATACCGTTCGTCCAAATCAGACAGAAATGGCTCACTTGAGTCGGAAGACCTGGAAATTGTTATTTCCTTCCAGGATATGGAAGACTTAATCAGTTTGAGTAAGGCCTTCCATGTATCGGATGTCCACAACGAAGTATACTTCTTTGAAAATCGGTATTATCTTTATTTAGTATTTGATCAGCGTTATACAGAGGATGAACAGGACAACATGGTAAGTCATGTGCTGGAGTACGGAAATGAATCTGACCTGTCCATTTTCCGTATACGTGAGTACGGTACGACAATTGCATCTGAATATGGTCTTCAAACCTTCAATGAAAACTTCTCATAAGTGTGTGTATCTCTAAAAGGCTGGCGTGTGACGCTAGCCTTTTTATTTTATAAAAAATCCCCGTGTTACACCCCCTCCTGGAAAGGCTGATACTCATGTTTAATGCCCTCATTGCGAACGGCCGGGCGGTTTCAAGCCTGGATCCCACTATTTATCCCCCTTACTATTGCCCGGACTGCGGGCACGAAGTGCATCTGCGTAACAAATCAAATACCCGTCCTCATTTTGTTCACTCCCGGCGTGCAGACTGCCGCCTGCTTGGTGGAGAATCCGAAGAGCATACTGAAGGGAAAGCTCTGCTCGCCAGCTGGCTTAAAGAACAGAATCTTTCTCCCGTTATTGAGAAACAGTTACCTCAGGAAGGGAGAAGGGCAGACGTATTCGTTCAGTGGAGAAGACAAAACGTAGCACTCGAGATACAGAGGAGTGCGATTGATTCCCCGCAGCTTTTGACGAGAAGCCGAACATATACAGAAAAAGGAATCCTTCCACTTTGGTTTTTTGCTCCTAAATTAGTGCAACGAAAAAATGCCGGGCGCTGGTTTTGGAATGAAGCGGTGTGGTCTTCCATATTCTCCGGATATTTTAATGCAGTACCTGTGCTGATGCCATCCTCCCGGGAGCTTTTAATCGTGCAGCCATTATTTGAAGCTTCGCCCAAGCGTATCGTAGCCCATGCCTTAAGATTGCCGGTAGCCGACATAAAGCTGGATTATTTTTTCGCCCCTGCACAGCTGTCATTCAGCTTTATTGATAAAATACTGGCGCATAAAAATAGTTGGCGCTTTTCGTCTTATCAATTTTCCGGGTGCGAAAAGTATTGGGACAGCCTGGAGATATATACCCGGCACCTCTCTCATATTAGTAGGCATCCTGCGGACCTGGGCTGGCCGACGCCGTATTGTTACGTTTTCCGCGGACCGCCGCTCTTGTGGCAGACCCTGCTGTTTTACCGGATTATTCGCCAAAAAAGTGATACATTAAACAATATTTTAATTTTAGTGCAAAAAGATCCACTGATTGCTCCGTTAATACGTTCTGGTCTGCGTGCAGAGGTTTACCTGCGTCAGGCAGTCTGGCATTTTTTGCAGTGGCTGAAGGTTCGGAAGACGGTTTATTTTCATCACGGGCACTGGTATTTGAAGAAAGATCTGCTGCCTGAAGCATTGGCGGAAACGGGATGGTCGCAGGATCAAAGCATCGCTGGAATATTTACGGCTTATATCAAAAAGCTTGAAGCAGAAAAACGATTCATTGGAACAACTGGAAATAGTTCGATACAATAGGAGAGAAAGATAAAGGGAGGTGCGTTCCATTGAGTTCATCTGCTGTAGAACAACTGCCAAAACGCGAAGAAATCAGTGAACAGTATAAATGGAATTTAGAGGATATTTTTTCAAGCAATGAAGAATGGGAAGAAGAATTTAAACACATTCAAAGTATGATTCCGGCAATCGAGTCATATAAAGGGCGCCTCGGAGATTCGGGTCATATGCTGTATGAAGCCCTGCAGCAGCAGGATAAAATTACAGAGCGGTTCAGCCGTTTATTTGTTTATGCGCATATGCGTTATGATCAGAATACAAACGAATCGCTGTATCAGGGAATGGAGGACCGTGCAAGAAGACTGGCCAGCCAGCTCGGACAGGCAACGGCTTTTCTCGTGCCTGAAATCCTGACTATTCCTGAAAAAACGATTAAAGCATTTTATGAGGAAGAGCCGGAGCTCCGGTTATACGAACACGCCCTTGATGCGATCAATAAAGAACGTCCGCATGTTTTGACAGAATCAGAAGAAGCACTGCTCGCCCAGGCTTCTGAAGTGATGGCTGTGCCGGGCAACACTTTTGGCATGCTCAATAATGCTGATCTGGAGTTTCCGTCCATAAAGGATGAGAACGGAAATGATGCCCAGGTGACCCACGGGCGTCTGCTTAACTTTTTGGAAAGTGACAACCGTCGTGTGCGGGAAGAAGCTTTTAAGGCTGTCTACAGCACATACAGCAGGTTTAAAAATACCATTTCAAGCACGCTTGGCGGACAGGTGAAAAAGAATACGTTTAATGCAAGTATTCGTAAGTACCGTTCAGCCAGAGAAGCTGCGCTAAGCAATAATCATATTCCGGAAAAGGTTTATGACCAGCTTGTTTCGACCGTTCATGATTACCTGCCGCTGCTCCACCGTTACGTAAAGCTGCGTAAGCAGGTGCTTGAACTTGATGAGATTCATAACTATGACCTGTATACCCCGCTTGTTAAAGATATTGATATGAAAATGACGTACGAGGAAGCAAAAGAAACCGTTCTCGAAGCACTGCAGCCGCTGGGAAAAGAATATACAGAAACGATTGCCGGCGGATTTGAAAAAGGCTGGGTGGACGTTTATGAAAACGTTGGGAAACGGAGTGGAGCCTATTCCTCCGGGGCATATGGAACAATGCCATACATTTTGATGAACTGGCAGGACAGTATAAACAATGTGTATACGCTGGCCCATGAACTCGGGCATTCAATGCACAGCTATCTGACTCATCAAAATCAGCCGTACCCTTATGCTGATTACACCATCTTCGTGGCGGAGGTAGCTTCTACTGTCAATGAAGCACTGCTTACCCGTCATTTACTGACAAAAACGACAAGCAAAACAGAAAAAGCGTATTTATTGAATCAGTACCTCGAAGGCTTCCGGGGCACGGTTTTCCGCCAGACGATGTTTGCTGAGTTTGAACAGTTAATTCATGAAAAGGCAGAAGCAGGGGAAGCACTGACTCCGGATCTGCTGAATGCTCTTTATTATGAGTTGAATGAACAGTATTTCGGGCCTCATATGACACTCGATGATGATATTGCGCTGGAATGGGCAAGAATCCCTCATTTTTATATGAACTTTTATGTATATCAGTATGCCACCGGCTACAGCGCTGCTGCTGCTTTGTCCCAACAGATCACAGAGGAAGGGGAGCCTGCAGTGGAGCGCTACCTGCAGTTTCTGAAATCCGGCAGTTCGGATTATCCAATCGAGGTTCTGAAAAAAGCAGGGGTCGATATGACTACCTCCAAGCCGATTGAACTGGCCATGAAGTCGTTTGAAGATACCTTGAATGAACTGGAAGAACTGCTGCTTCAATAAAAAAATCCGCGGAGATGTAAAGCATCTCCGCGGATTTTTATTTTTTTAGGTAAAGGAAGGTACATACTCCCAGTAGGCCCCATTCTTTAGTGGGACATGCTTCATCTTTCTCATCAGCAGAAGCTGCTTCAGCTGCTTTTCAGCCTCTTTTTCACTCCAGTCGAATACAACAGAAACTTCTTTCGTCGTAATTCGCGGATAGCGGGAGAGAAACTTTTCAAGCGTTAATGAGTGAGAAGGCTCCGGCACATGTCCTAGCATGTCGGAGAGGATTTCTTCGTAAACCTGGTAGGGATACAGCCCGGAAACCTTCAGTCCTCCATCCTCAACATGATCGTTAAAGAAAACGAATGTTGGCGCCTGATCGACCTCCATTTCACGGGAGGTCCTGATATCACAATTCAGGGCTTTCCGGGTACAGGCAGAATGTATATCGCGCTGAAATTCTTCAATGTCCAGTCCGGTCGCTTCCGCGATCTGGACAAGCGTTTGTTCCGTGGAGATGTCCCGGCCGTGCAGAAATAAATTCTCTCTGATATTCCGAAAAAAAACCGAAGCCAGCTGCTTTCCCTGCATTTCCGCTGCTTTCATGGCTAGTGCAGGAATGTAGGCAGAAGGAGCAGAGTGCTTCAGCCACACGCTTCCATCTGCCGGCATGCCGGTCCGGGTGGCCACTTCCTCATAAAACAGGGCCATTTCTTTTTTCATCTCTTCTTTCACTGGCTTTTGTGTCTCTTCACTCCAGCATTCAATGTTTGAAGTGAGCAGAAGCTTTGGCGTGAAATAGTGGCCGTATTCAATGAGCAGCTTTTTTAATACAGGTTCAAATGCCCAGCACTCCGGACACAATGGATCCATAAAAATATATAATTCAAGCGGCTTTTTCGATAAATGTGTGTCGGTAGACTGCGGCAGACTGCAGGAACCGGAACTGTCATCACAAAAAGAAAAATGCTCGTTGCCCATGACCAGTTCACGCTCCTTTCGTTATGAATTTTCTTCGGTAGTATTTATCATGTGCTGTGCTGTCACCACAAGCCGCTGAAACATTTCCTGTCTAACGTCATTGTCGAGGTTGATTTCTTCCATCGCTTCATCCATGCATAACAGCCAGGCTTTCGCTCGTGTTTCCGTAATTGGAAACGGGAGATGGCGGGCCCGCAGACGTGGGTGGCCGTGTTTTTCTGTATACAAAGGCGGACCGCCTAAAAATTGTGTCATAAACTGCTTTTGTTTACGGGCGGTTTCTGTAAGGTCCTCCGGAAAAATAGGAGCCAAATCCGGATGATCGCCAACCTTTCTGTAAAACGTATCAATAAGTTCAGAAAGTTTTTCTTCGCCAAGCTTATCAAAGCTGGATTTAAAACCTGTCATTGTAAACCTCCGGAACAACGTTTTAACGTTTATGCTTACAAAGACAGAGCAATAGCGCCAAACGCAATTATTATATTTCAGTTTTTATTCTAGCAATGAGACCCGGCAACCGCAAATATTTTGAATGGCAAATGGCTGCCGGGGCAAAAAAACAACCCCGAAGACGGGATTGTTTTTTCAGGCTATACAAGATCCTGATAGTTGGCAAGCACATTTGGTACGTATTTTTGGGTTTCTTTAAACGGTGGAATACCATCATATTTATCAACATTACCCGGGCCGGCATTATAAGCGGCAAGGGCAAGCGTTTTATTGCCATTGTATTTATCGAGCATGTCTCTTAAATAGCGAATACCTCCGTCAAGGTTTTGTTCAGGGTCCATCGGGTCTTTTACTTTCAGCATAGAAGCAGTGCCCGGCATCAGCTGCATCAGCCCCATAGCGCCCGCATGGCTTTTAGCGTTTGGATTAAAGCCGGATTCCTGCTTTACCAGTGCGCGGACAAGTTTACTGTCTACCCCGTATTTTTCCGATAAACGCTCAATCGTCTGCACAACGCCCGAACCTGAAGTCTGTTTAGATGAAGAAGGATTTTCAGAGGCAGCAGCGGTTTCCTTTTTTACTTCCTTTGCGGCAGACTCAGCCGGATTACTGGATGCTTCGTCACCCAAATGACTGAAATAGCTGCTTGCGCTCACCGGGTTTAAGAACAACGAAGAAGAGACCGGACTGAAGCCGCTGCTGTTCTGTTCGGCCATGATAGCCTGGGTTGATTTCAAAGAATCGTATAAAAAAGAACCGAAACGGCCGGCAGCAGAAGCTGTCTGCGAAGGAACGGACGGCTGGCTGCTTCCGGCAGCTGCATTGGTTGAAGATGGGAAAAGAGAGGAAGAAATCGTCAAAAAAATTCACCCCACTAATAAAATTCAGATAAGAAAAATATACCAGTATTTCAAATGAAGAACAATGCGCGGATGTTACTGTTTTTAATCCTGCTGCCGGCTGCGTTGGAAAAGTCGTTCAATTTTGTTCGGTGTGCTGCGGAGAGGAAATTGATGTTTGTCTGCCAGTTCATTCATCCAGGCATAAACCTCTTTTTCACTCGGTCCTTCTATTTCGAGCTCATAATCTGTGATCCCTAAATAATGACTCCGGTCAAAAAAGATTTCTCCTGTACGAAAGGTCTGGGAGGCCCGGTAGGTGGTCAGTGTGCCTACACTTTCAACGCGCACGGAACCAATCAGTGCCTGAAGACGTCCGGAGACGTCACCGGCAGGCAGTGTTCCGGCTGTGATAGCCTCCTGAGCCTCCTGTGCTGTGACAGTCTGATTCCATTCAGTGAGTCCTTCCGGAGCCGGCTCTTTCAATGTCAGGGTGTATGAGTCGCCCCGCTCGCGTATACGCAAAGCGGATTTGCGGGAACGAAGGTCGAAGCTGTCAGTATCAAAATATGTATTTTTTTGCGAAGAAAAATCATTTTCCTGAATCGCGAAGTCAGCTGTAAGAGAGGCAAACTCCTGCTCCGTCAAAAGGTTCTTCGCTTCAATTTCCTGTTCTTTCGCCACGGAGAATCATCCTTTCTAATACCGAATTACTGGAAAAACGCTATGCATTATCTTATCATATGGTTTGCGCTCTGTCTGTTTACATAAGTTATGATAAAATTAGATACAGATAAGAAACGTATACTTGCCCTGTTTTGGAGGAATTATGACATGCAGCATATATTGACTGTGAATCATTACGAAGAAGACAATGACTCATTAATGATGTATCCGGTGGAAGAATGGCCGGAAAAAGAATGGCAGAAATTAAGCGACGGCGGACAGATGCTCGCAGATTCCGATGCTCTCACGCTTGTTTATGTACTGGATATGGAGGACGAATTTGTGCAGCTCCGTATTCCAAAAAGAGTATGGCCCCTTTTGAAAAAGGCTTACGATAATGGAAAGCATGTCTATGTAAAAAGCGGAAGTGCCCTGCATTTAGAAAACTTTCATGAAGAAATTGAATATTTAATGGATAATGTGCCTGGAAACGGGAATTACGGTACTGAAATGGTATCTGCATTTGAAGAAGCATTCAACGTATAACCTCATAATAATGTAAATGAGTGGTGGTAAACCATGAGTAACTGGCAGACGTTTCTTTCGCCATACATGCAGGCGGTAGAGGAAATAAAGGTGAAATTAAAAGGATTAAGAGAGCAGTACCAGATGTCTTCACAGCACACTCCGATTGAGTTTGTTACCGGGAGGGTCAAGCCGGTAACGAGCATTCTTGATAAAGCCCAGCGCAAAGATATTCCGCTCGATGAAATCGACACGAAAATGCAGGACATTGCCGGTATTCGTATCGTCTGCCAATTTGTCGGTGACATTGATACCATTGTGGATTTGATGCGGACAAGACAGGATTTTGAGGTTTTGGAGGAGCGGGATTACATTAAGGAAAAAAAAGAGAGTGGCTACCGATCTTTTCACATGGTCGTTTCCTATCCTGTGCATACGATTGACGGCCGCAAAGACGTGCTTACAGAAATTCAGGTGCGGACAATGGCGATGAATTTCTGGGCGACTATTGAACATTCTTTAAACTACAAGTACAGCGGTGAAATTCCGGAGGATATTAAGCACCGGCTGCAGCGCGCTGCAGAAGCTGCATTTCAGCTCGATGAAGAAATGTCTAAAATAAAAGGCGAGGTACGGGAAGCGCAGCGTATCTATATGCAAAATAGGGAAAGTGAGGGTCCAAATACATGAGTATCCCGTCCACCGATGAAAACATGCGATACAACGTTACGTCCCGCGGAGACGACACCTCCAACGAAATCAGGGACAAAGTGCTTTCCTATCTGAATGAATTCGGCCTGATCCATGACGAAGTCCATCCTGATATTGTGATCACTGTGGGGGGCGACGGCACGCTGCTGCAGGCGTTCCATCATTATTATGAATCACTTGAAGATGTATGCTTTGTAGGTATACATACCGGTCACCTCGGTTTTTATGCAGACTGGCAGCCGGAAGAAGTGGAAAAGCTGGTGATTCATCTTGCAAAAACGCCCTTCCAGGTAGTGGAGTACCCGCTGCTTGAAGTAATTGTCCGCTATAATGAACATACGAGGTTCGAACGGTACTTAGCCTTAAATGAATGCATGGTAAAAACGCTCGAAGGGTCTCTCGTATGCAATGTAGATATTAAAGGCGATCATTTTGAAACGTTTCGCGGAGACGGCCTATGTATTTCCACGCCTTCCGGAAGCACGGCGTATAACAAATCTCTGGGCGGGGCGATTCTGCACCCTTCCTTATCAAGTATTCAAATATCTGAAATGGCAAGCATTAATAACCGGGTTTACCGGACGATCGGCTCGCCTTTAATTCTGCCGCAGCACCATACCTGTCTTCTGCGCCCGGTGAATGATGTGGACATGCAGATTACTATTGACCATATCACTCTTGTCGACCAGGGGATTGAGTCCATTCAGTACCGGGTGGCAGAAGAAAAAGTGCGATTCGCCCGCTTCCGTCCGTTTCCTTTCTGGAAGCGCGTGAAAGAATCGTTTATCGGAGAATAAAAGGATGCGGACAATTACATGGAGCGTGCCTGCCGGGGCAGAAAACCTGGAGGTAAAAAGATTTTTGAGCCAGTACAAAGATGTCTCACGGAGAGTATGGAAAAAAGTAGATACACTCCCCATGTATATAAATGGGAAAGTAAGCCGGGGAAATGACCGGTTAAGCGCCGGGGATGAGCTGCAGATAAGCATCCCGTCAGGAACCGTTCCTGCTCATTTTAAAGAGTCCCAGGAGCAGCTGGAAGTGCTCTATGAAGATAAAGACGTTATAGTAATCAACAAGCCTGCGGGCCTGCCAACCATTCCCGGAAGAGCAGCAGGAGAGGAGTCACTGGCAGGGAGACTGGCTGGTTATCTGCGAAACAAGGGCATACAGTCTGCCATTCATCCTGTTTCAAGGCTCGACCGCGGAACAAGCGGTATCGTTCCTTTTGCCCGTCATGCATATGCCCACTCCCGCATGGAAAAACATATGAATGCCGGAGCGAAAGAGTATATCGGGATCGTTGAAGGCAGATGGCCGAGGGCATTCACGCGTATAGATATTCCGATCCGCCCGAGTACGACCAGTCTGGTGGAACAGGTGGCAGCACCGGACGGAAAAAGAGCTGTGACAACCGCAGAGGTGATTGAAATACTGCCTGAACACACAGTCTTAAAGTTTGGGCTGGAAACCGGCCGGACGCATCAGATCCGGGTGCATGCTTCTGCGTCCGGTTTTCCACTTGCCGGTGATACGCTGTATGGAAATAGAAATGAATACTTGAACAGGCAGGCATTGCACGCCTGCCGTCTGACTTTCTTTCATCCGGTACAGGAAACAATGATCAACATTACGGCTCCGCACCCTGAAGATATTAATGATTTTCTGGCTGCTCATCGGCTGAAGGTATTTAAGTGATCCGGCTGCAGCGGCAGAGTGGAAGGGACCTCAACGAATTCATGTTCCGGGTAACGGTAGGCGGTAAGCTTGTTTCCAAATGAACAGCCTGTATCAATATTTAAAGTCCGGCCGACGAGCCGGGCTTTCCATACAGGGGTGTGGCCGTAAATGATGAAAGGCCTGCCGCGGTAAGCGGGAGCCCAGTCTATACGCTCAGGTTCGCGCCTGGCGTTTAGCTTTGTCGGGCCGTACAAAACTACATTCCGGGTTCTGCGGTCCGTTCGGCCGATCAGACTTTCCTGCATGCCGCCATGGGAAGCAAGAGCGTTTCCGTTGTCGAACAGCTGGTACAGCGGTGCCTGCTCAAACAAGTCCATAAACTTCTGCTTTATCTCCTGCCGCTCACCCGGGAGAAGTGCTTCCCACTCCTGGATGGTTTTTTCAAGCCCGTGACCTACCTGGACCGGGCGCCCCAAAAACCAGCGGTACAGTTTGTCACAATGGTTTCCAGGCAGATACAGGGCGTTTCCGCTTTTAACCATTTGCTCTGTTATACGGATGACATCTATAGAATTTGGCCCGCGGTCTGTGATGTCGCCAACGATTACAAGCTGACGGCCGCCGGGGTGCATGTAATTTTGATTATGATCATAGCCGAGTACTGAAAGCATTTCGGTCATTTCGTACGCACAGCCGTGAATGTCGCTGATAAAGTCAAAGTGTCTGTTCACTCAGACCTCTCCCTTCTGAAAAAATATAACGGCTGTTGGACAGCCTGGCGGTTCAATGATATAAAGGTAAAGAAATTATTTGATATTGATACAATCATATCTAAAGGAGAGACAACGATGCAATTATCACTTGAAGGAAAAACATTTGTCGTGATGGGTGTTGCCAATAAAAGAAGCATAGCCTGGGGAGCAGCGGAAAGCCTGGCAGAGGCAGGAGCTGATTTAGTATTTACATACGGACAGCAGCGCACTGAAAAAAGTGTCAGAAAATTGGCGGATTCGCTGGATCAGAAAGAACCACTCGTCGTTCAGTGTGATGTCACCAACGACGAGCAGATCCGCGAATGCTTTGCAAAAATTAAAGAAGAAGCGGGAACCATTCACGGCGTCGTTCATTCCCTGGCTTATGCGAAAAGAGAAGAGCTCGAGGGCGAATACTTAAATGCTACGCGTGAAGGATTTTTACTGGCCCAGGAAATCAGTGCATATTCCTTCACTGCAGTTGCAAAGGCTGTAAAAGAGTTTGATTTAATGTCAGAAGGAGGCTCTTTTGTTACGATGAGCTACCTTGGGGCAGAGCGGATCGTGAAAAATTATAACGTCATGGGCGTAGCGAAAGCTTCTCTGGAGGCAAGTACGCGTTATTTGGCAAACGATTTGGGTGCAGACGACATTAGAGTCAATGCAATCTCGGCCGGTCCGATTCGTACGCTGGCAGCTAAAGGTGTTTCCGGTTTTAACGACACCATCAAGGCGATGGAGGAGCATGCCCCTCTGCGGCGTACAGTTACCCAAAAAGAGGTCGGGGACACCACTGCCTTTCTGATGAGCGGAATGTCGAGTGGAATTACAGGGGAAGTTATCCATGTCGACGGAGGCTATCACGCATACGGCATGTAAATCAGATCTGCAGGAACATGGTGGTGAAAGATGAAAGTAATTAAAGGGTTAAACAATAACGTTGTGATTGCAGAACACGAGGACTACGGGGAAGTTATTCTTACCGGGCGGGGCATCGGTTTTTCCAAGCGCCCGGGAGACCTCATTGATGCTGGAGCGCCGGAAAAGTTTTTCATATTGAAAAATGAAAATGAACAGACGCAGTACCGACAGTTAATCGAGCACATCGATGAGACGTTTATCGCCTGTATTACAGAAATTCTGCAGGTGCTTGAAGCAGAGTGGGCGGAAACGTTCGAAGAACACATTCATGTGGCGTTAACGGATCACCTCAGCTTTGCACTTGAGAGAACAAAAAAAGGTCTCACAATCAGCAACCCGTTTTTAAAAGAAACCCAGCTTGCTTATGAAAAAGAATACCGTGCGGCCGGATGGATCATTGATGAAATTGAACAATGGACAGGGGTGCGGCTTCCAGAAGAAGAAAAAGGGTTTATTGCCCTGCACCTGCACGGGGCAGTAACGAGAACACCGCTTGACCAGGTGAACGCTTATACGCGGCTTGTAAAAGATATGACAGTAATGGTGGAGCGGGCTCTCGATATTCAGCTGTCACCGGAAGATTTAGATCACCGCCGGCTGTTCCGTCATCTGCAGCAGGCTGTCGCAAGGGTAAGAAACGGTGAGTTCGAAGAGGCGTCTGAGCCATTAAAAAAAATGTTGCAGGCAGAGTACCCCTTCTGCTATAATTTGTCCTGGAAGCTCATACGAACGATGCAGCGTGCTTTGCAGACGACGATACCAGAAGGCGAAGCCGTTTATTTAACCATTCATCTGCAAAGGCTTTCATCGAAACGAAATAATTGATCTAGTGTTCCGTGTTACTGGTAAAGCAGGCATGAGAGAATGCTGATCGCGTTTGAACCAAAGGGAGAAGACCCAGCTTCTTTTCTCTTTGTGACCTCGCGATTAGTGTATCTCTCATGCCTTTTTTTATGCACTGAGACCTGTGGTCAATGATGAGTCTTCCAAAAAATAATTAGGAGAGATACATATGTGGAAACAGTCATTTGGAGTACTTCAACGTATCGGGCGCGCCCTGATGCTTCCGGTTGCCCTTCTTCCAGCGGCCGGTCTGCTTCTTGCTATCGGTACCGCCATGCAGGAAGAGCAAATGATCGAATTGCTGCCATTTCTGACTTCTGCTCCAGCAGAATTAATTGCCGAGCTGATGTCGGAAGCCGGTGGGGTAGTATTTGATAATTTAGCGGTATTATTTGCAGTCGGTGTAGCGCTCGGTCTGGCAGGAGACGGAGTAGCAGCTCTTGCAGCACTGATCGGGTTTATGATTATAAACGTTACGATGAGCGTGCTATTAAGTGTTAATACAGATATGCTTGAAGAGCCGGGCTACGCGTCAGTGCTTGGTATTCCCACACTTCAGACAGGGGTGTTTGGGGGAATAATTGCCGGTATATTAGGAGCAGTGATGTACCAGCGCTTTTATAATATTAATCTGCCAACTTACTTAGGATTTTTCGCAGGGAAAAGATTTGTACCGATTGCTACCGCTGTGGGCGGTCTGGTTATCGGTGCTGCTTTGACCCTGGCATGGCCCCCGATTCAGAGCGGATTGAATTCCCTGTCGCTCTATGTGACAGAATCAAACCAAACGCTTTCCGCATTTATTTTCGGCGTAATGGAACGTTCACTCGTACCATTCGGCCTGCATCACATTTTCTATTCCCCGTTCTGGTTCGAATTTGGAAGCTATGTGAACGATGCAGGAGAAACGGTCAATGGAGATCAGCGGATTTTCTTTGAACAGATGAAAGACGGAGTGCCTTTTACTGCCGGAACGTTCATGACAGGGAAATTCCCATTCATGATGTTCGGTCTGCCGGCTGCGGCTCTCGCAATTTACCACTGCGCCCGTCCGGAAAATAAAAAGATGGTCGCAGGTATTATGGGTTCAGCGGCATTAACTTCATTTCTGACAGGTATTACCGAGCCGCTTGAGTTCAGCTTCTTGTTTGTAGCACCGCTTTTGTTTGCGATTCACGCGATTTTTGCCGGATTTTCTTTTATGATTATGCAGCTGCTTGATGTCAAAATTGGCATGACCTTCTCCGGAGGCGTTATCGACTTTATGCTCTTCGGCATCGTGCCAAACCGGACGGAATGGTGGCTCGTTATTCCGGTGGGCCTATGCTTTGCGTTAATTTATTACTTCGGATTCCGGTTTGCTATTCAAAAATTCAACCTGATGACTCCGGGGCGTGAAGCAGCCACAGAAGGAGCCGCTGGAATGTCTGGTGCAGCTTCTGACGATGAACTGCCAAGAGAAATCATTGCTGCGTTTGGCGGCCAGGAAAACTTAAAGCACCTGGACGCCTGCATTACAAGACTTCGGATCACAGTCAATGAAAAAGATAAAGTGAATAAAGATCAGCTTAAAGCACTGGGTGCTTCCGGCGTAATGGAAGTCGGCAATAACGTTCAGGCGATTTTTGGTCCTAAATCAGATGCGATTAAGTCCCAGATGCAGGACGTTATTGCTGGAAAAACGCCTGAACCAATAGCAGAAAAAGAAACGGCTGCTACTGCAATGAACACTGCTTCTGCTGAAGATATCCAGGCCATGTCCATTACAAGTCCAGCCTCCGGACGGCTGATCCGTATCGATGAAGTGGAGGATGAAGTGTTTTCCGGAAAAATGATGGGAGACGGATTTGCAATTGTGCCGGAAGAAGGCATCTTTCATGCGCCTGCCGACGGCACTATTACTACAGTGTTCCCGACGAAACACGCTGTAGGGATGCAGACCGATGAAGGTACAGAGATTCTCATTCACATCGGTCTGGATACGGTTAATATGAAAGGTGAAGGCTTCGAAGTCTTTGTGACAGAAAACGATAAGGTGAAGCAGGGAGATGTACTAGTTAAAGCTGACCTTGAGAAAATCCGTCAGGAAGCAGCTTCTACAACTACACCCGTAGTGTTCACCAATCTGGATAAAGAATATACTGTCAGTGTAGAGAGTGGAAAAACGGTTCGGGCAGAGGAAGACGGTATTATTACGATTAAATAACCGTTTCCGGTGCTTAATATATGGAAAAAAGGGTAAAGAATACTAGTGATCATTTTTTCTTCAATCCATCATTGTAAACAGTGGAGGAGGGTCTGAGCATGGCACTGGTAGTTCCATATATTAATGCATCGGCTGTTAATTATGCCAACCGTCAACAGCCGCCGGTGAAGCCGGGAGTACGCCGTATTCAGCGGGTGCAGCCCGTAGAGCCGAAAAGATATTCGAGTGAGCAGCAGGACGTCTATCGGTCACTCGAAAAAAGGTATGAGCGTATTTTAGAAGAAGAAAATAAAAAAGGGCGGCGCATTCATACGCTTGCCTGAGAGAGCTGCCTTCCGGCAGTTCTCTTTTTATTACGGACTAGGAGGAGAAGTGATTGAAACAGAGAAAATCGGTGGGGACGTGCGAGCTTTGCGGACGGGAGGAAGTCGAACGCACAGTGCACCATCTGGTGCCAAAGGATGAAGGAGGGACACACGGGGCAACTGCCTGGCTGTGTAAAGCCTGTCACCGGCAGATACATGCTTTATACAGTAACAAAGAGCTGGCCGTAAGGCTGAACACTATTGAACAGCTGCGGGCTGATGAAAAAATTTGGCGGTTTATTAAATGGATACGAAAGCAGCGGGGAGAAAAAAGGGTGAAAGTACGACGATCGAAAACGAAAAAAAGGTGAGCAGAGATGCTCACCAGCTAAGCGACTTTTTCATTTCTACATGAGGGATGCCGGCATCCATAAACTCACCGGACGTGACTTCGTACCCGAGGGATTGATAAAACCCGGAAGCATATTTTTGTGCATTGAGCTTCATGACAGGCTTTTCCATTTCCAGTGCTTTATATTCCATGGCCTGCATCAGCAGCCGGCCGCTTCCGGTCCCGCGGAAGGAGGAATAAATACATACACGTTCCGCTTTAGCATAGTCTTCTTCAAACCGGAGCCGGGATGCTCCAATTGCCCGTTCGCCGTCATATACGACGAAATGGACAGCTTCTTCTTCAAATTCATCAATTTCTTCTTCCTCGGGCACATTCTGTTCCTCGACGAAAACGTCAAAACGGACCCGGAAGGCATCTTCGAGCTGCTGTCTGTTACTTACTTCATATACTTCAATCATAAAACGCAGTCCTTTCTCAATCCAGTTCGATATCAAACATGTAAGCAAGCGAATGAAGCACGTCCTGCTCCCATACCTTCCATAAATGACCGCCTTCGAGCTCTTTGTAATAATAATGGGATGCTTTAACAGAAAGATATTCATACAAATCACGGTTCGGTTTCAGAAAATCTTCGACCGTACCAGCTGTCGTGTCTACTTCCTGTTCTTCAGTTCCAATGGTATGGTACAACGTAAAGGAAGGCCAGTCCTCTGAGTTTTTCAGAGCATTGAATACCGTTTCGTTAACAAGCGGTGAATGCATCACAACCCGCTGAAAAATGTTAGGATAGCGAAGAGAAGCCATTAAAGAAACTGTACCTCCGAGGGAATCGCCAAGCAGCGTCCTCGCTTCAGGTGAAGGCTCAGTGTGATACTCTTTTTCCATAAACGGAAGGAGTTCTGAGGCCATAAATTGAAGATAATCATTATGGCCCTCTTCATCGGGATGGTACCAGTTTCTGCGCTGGCGCACAGAAGGATAAGGAACTCCTACGATTACCGTGTCGGGGGCTCCTTCCTCCATCGCCTGTTCGGCATAGCGGACTAAATGGCCGAGCCGGAAGTAATCCTTACCGTCCTGGGCGATGATTAAATGATATGTAGACATAGGAGTGAATCCATCCGGGGTGTAGATACGTAAATCAAATGAGTGATCCAATATTTCGCTGTGAAATGTGACATCCTGCTGGGTACCGTCCATGACGTTTCACAATCCTTTCATAGGGAAATAGTATTAGTGAAGTCCCTTATTGTTGCAATAGCTATTGTAACATAATTTTAAGGGCTTTTATGTATTCCGGATTGCACTCGACAAAGGAGGCAGCAATATGACTAAAGAAAAAGTATCAAGTGAAAAAGTAGAAAAAGCAGCAAGGGATATGCTCGAGGAGCGCGGAGTTTCCCTTCAGGACATTGCAGATATCGTATATAATATGCAGGCAAAATACGCACCAAATCTGACGATGGATGACTGCCTGGAAAGCGTGGATGCTGTATTGTATAAAAGGGAAATTCAGCATGCTATCTTAGTGGGCGTGGAAATCGACAAACTGGCCGAAAATAACCAGTTGTCTGAGCCTCTGCAGTCACTGGTTGATACGGATGAAGGCTTGTTTGGTATTGACGAGACGGTGGCGCTTGGTTCGGTATTTGGGTTCGGAAGTATAGCCGTTACGACATTTGGATATTTGGATAAAGCCAAAGATGGTATTATTAACGAATTGGACACAAGTGAAGACAAAGTGCACACGTTTTTAGATGACCTGGTCGCAAGCATCGCATCGAGCGCTTCCGCACGTCTTGCACACCGTATGCGTGATAAGGAAGAAGAGCGCACGAGCAGGCAGATTAAACACCGGGAAGATGAAGAGTTGATTGGCTGAAAGAAATCATAAGTAACCCCGCAGTTTTTTTGCTGCGGGGTTTTTGTGTGGATAACTCATTGTACTTAACAAATAAAACAATTGGGAGTACAATATGTAGAGAAAAAGCAAACTTAAATATATGATAAAGGAGTAGAAATTCTAGTGCAGGAAACCAAACCGCGTTGGATATACTGGAAAAAAACCTTTCATTCAAAATTTCAGGCCGGCTGCCTCAAAGCAAAGCTTGAAGAAAACTGGCACAACGGATACGAACTGGGACCGCTCGTAGAAATAAGAAAGCTGCGCTCCAATAAATATGTGGTGCGATATACGTACGATGAAGCTTAAAGCTAAAACATACAGCTTTATAAAAAATAGATTAAATAAGAAAAGGTAAGAGCCGTTTTATGTCCCGGGACGTAAAACGGCTTTTAGTTATGAGGAGTTATTCGGTGCTTTCTTTCCAATGTTTTTCCGTTTAATTTTCCTATAATCATTTCTCCTATCAAAAATAGCAGGTCTCAGCTTGATACCATTACCTGTTCCTGTCTCTTTGTAAACATTTGTAAACGAATGCATGAAATTATTATATATATTTGCATCAAATAAAGAACGGCGGCATAATTTTAGATATAGCAAAAAATTGTTAGAATGCAGAAAAGAGGAAGACGAATGAAACGTATTACCGTAGTAGGCGGGGGAATTACAGGGCTTACCATTCTGTATTACCTGCAGAAATGGAAATTGGAAAGCGGCAGCAATATTGAATTGACGCTTGTGGAAAAAGAAGAAAAAGCAGGCGGTAAAATACGAACCGTCCATCATGAAGATTTTATTATGGAAACCGGGGCTGATTCTGTTGTAGCAAGGCACAGCGCAGTGCTTCCGTTAGTCAAAGAAGTGGGACTCGAAAAAGAAATGGTGTATAACAGCACCGGAGTGTCTTACCTGTATGTAAAAGATCAGCTTTATCCGCTCCCGAAGGATGCAGTCTTTGGTATTCCATCGGGACCAGGGTCGCTTTTAAAAAGTCCGCTTATTTCCTGGAAAGGAAAGGTTCAGGCACTTGGAGATTACGTAAAAAAGAATAAGAACTTCACGAAAGAAAGCTCAGTGGGGGAGTTCCTCGAATCCTTCCTGGGTCGTGAACTGGTGAAAAATCAAATTGCACCGGTTTTGTCCGGCGTGTACTCGGGGGATATTTACTCACTTACCATGGCATCGACCCTTCCGTACCTCGTGGATTATAAAAACGATTTTGGAAGTATTATGCGGGGGATTGCGAAAAACAAAAAAACGTTTGGAGCGGGGGTGGGGAAAAAATTCATTTCCTTCCGGAATGGTTTGTCTTCGCTGCCGGAGGCGCTGCTTTCGAAATTAACCGAATCAGAGGTGTTGTTTGGACGGCAGGTGGAGCACATTAAAAAGAAAGATGAAGCGTATCAGGTGAAGCTCGACAACGGAGAAAGCCTGGAGACAGATGCCATAGTTATAGCTGCACCGCACCGGACTGCAGCACGTATACTGCAGGATGAAGAGATGACAAAAATATTTAACGAGTTCCAGAGTTCGTCTCTTTTAAGTGTGTATGCTGGTTTTTCCCTGCCGCCGGACAGTCTGCCGCGGGACGGGACGGGATTTATCGTTTCTGAGAACAGCGATCTTGAATGTAATGCATGCACATGGAGCAACCGGAAATGGATTCATACTTCGAAAGGCGAAAATGTGCTGGTGCGTTTATTTTACAAAAGCTCCAAGCCTGCGTATCAACGAATGCAGGAAGGAGGAGAAGAGCAGATAAAGCAGACAGCGCTAAATGACCTTAAGAAAAGCCTTCATATTGAACAGGAGCCGGTAAGGCTGGAAGTAACAGACTGGGAACAGCTGATGCCAAATTATCACATCGGGCACCAGTCAGCTGTCGGAGAGCTTGAAAGGCTGCTGAAAGAAAAGTTTCCAGGCGTTTACGTGGCTGGTGCTTCGTATTACGGGGTTGGTATCGGCGCCTGCATTCAAAACGGGATAAATACTGCAGAAGCCCTGTACCACAGTATTTAAAAGCACGCCTCTTCCAGCCGGAAAAGGCATGCTTCTTTACATATCAATTGAATGCCTGCTGCGCAGATACTCCTTCATAACCGTTTGCTGGCCGTCTACGATTGTTTCAGGGAGAGCTGCAGGATCCAAAAAAGCCACCGAGGCTGACTCGTTGGGATCGGGTTGAATAGTACCTTCCAAATGATCAGCGGTGTAGGCAATAATCACACAGTAAAAAGGGTCACCGTTCGGTGCAATCACAAACGTACCCTCACCGGAGTAAACATTAAACAGTCGGAGGCCGTGGGCGTGGAGACCTGTTTCTTCCAGGGTCTCACGGACTGCTGTTTCTTCGGCAGCCTCCCCGAGCTCCATTAAGCCTCCGGGAAAGCTCCAGCTGCCCGGGGGATTGGTTCTTTCCTGCAGCAAAATACGGCCTTCATCGTTTTCTGCAATAACAACAGCTCCCACGAGAATCACTGTTTCTTTTCCAACGAGCCGCCTTAGGTTTTCTACATACCCCACATGAAACTCCCTCTCTGTAGTGTTTTCTCTACCATATCATGAAAATATGGGAAGGAGAAAAGCAGTATCAATATTCATACGTAAAAATATGGTATGTTAAAGTGAAAGAATAAATAAAGCATGGATATGAATAAATTTAGCCAGTATTACAGGACAAATGCCGTATAAACTAGCTGAAAATCGGGAACAGTAAATTAAAAGCATGAAATTGAGAGCAAAGTAACAGGGGGATGCTTGTATGTTTAAACGACTGTTAATTGCAGTAGACGGTTCCGATCACTCTGCCCGTGCGGTGGAAAAAGCAATTGAAAGCATTGCGCCGGAGCTTTCCGAAGTCTATGTAGAGGTCGTCTACGCGACTACCTCTTCGCAGCCGAAATCGAGCAGGCTGAGTGAGCATGAATTATACATTCAGCAGCAGAATGAAGAAGAAATTCTGCAGCCGGCGGTCGAACGACTCAGCGCAGAAGGAATAAGAGCAGAAAAAGTGGTGCTCCACGGGGATCCGGCAGCGGCTATTAGTGAATATGCCAACGAATACGAATTTGATTGTGTTGTTGTGGGAAGCAGAGGACTGAATCCGTTGCAGAAAATGGTTATTGGCAGCGTCAGCAGAAAAATTGTGGAGCAGATCCGTCACCCTGTGCTTGTCGTAAAATAAACGTGCCTTAATAAAATACTGTTAAAAAGCTGCCATTTTTGCGGGCAGCTTTATTATTATTTGCAAAATTCTTTTCAAGGCGTACGTTTGTCCATTACAAACAGGCACAGGAGTGGTAGAATGGTTTTCGTGCTGAATAAATATTATACATAGGAGTTTTCTACATGGCAGAACAAGAAGAAAAGTTAGAGAGAGCCGTAGGGGCAAAATCTATCGAAAATTTGGATTTCAGGCTTGGGGCTTTTGGAGCTGCAGTGCCGTTGTTGTTTTTCGTAGTCTGGGCGATTACTACCAGTGTTCTTCAGCTTTCCTCTGAGATTGGGCTGGTACTGGGGGCAGTCATCGGACTGACCCTTGGCATGCTGTTTTGTAAAAGCCGGTGGGCTGACTACGCCCAGGGCCTGTTTGACGGTCTGGCGCAGCCGATTGGCGTCATCGCCATGGTGGCCTGGTTTTATGCGGGGATGTTTGCACAGGTGCTCCAGGTAGGCGGTTTGGTAGAAGGGCTTGTCTGGACAGGGATAGCAACAGGTGTAACAGGCGGCCTGTTCACCGCAGTAACATTTCTGCTTGCTGCAGTCTTTTCTACAGCAGTCGGCACCGGCTACGGTACGACCGTGGCGTTTTGTACACTGATGTTTCCAGCCGGCGTAGCTACAGGGGCAGATCCGGTACTGCTGTTTGCTGCGATACTTGCCGGTGCAGTATTTGGCGACAATCTTGCGCCGGTTTCTGATACGACAATCGTTTCCGCAACGACGCAGAATGCAGATGTGCCGGGTGTAGTAAGAAGCCGGTTCAAGTACGCGATCGCTGCAGCCATTCCAAGTGCAGTATTGTTTGCAGTCTTCGGCGGAGGAGACGGCGGTGCAGTCTCCGGCGTTTCTTCGGCAAACGTGGTGGAAGACGTTTCGCCGGGTGGTCTGATCATGCTTCTTCCGTTTCTGCTCGTGCTTATATTGGCATTATCCGGCCAGCATTTAATTACTTCATTAACATGGGGAATTGTATCTGCCATTCCGTTAATCGTCATTTCCGGTCTGGGTTCATTTTCGGATATTATTCGTTTTAACCCTGAAGCAGATGCGGTAGTCGAAGGGGCGTTAATCGATGGTATCACCGGGTATGTGAATATGGCTATTTTGATATTATTAATTGTGGCGGCAGCTTATTTGATGAGACTCGGCGGAACTATGCAGGCGATTACCAACGGCCTGGTTCGCTGGATTAAAAATTCTGTACGCCGGGCAGAGCTGTCGATGTGGGGGATTGTAGCTCTGTTGAACAGTTCCATTACCATTAACACGGCTGCAGAAATTGCAGCGGCTCCGTTTGTGCGGGATATCGGGGAAAAGTACGGGATTCACCGTTACCGCCGGGCGAACCTGCTTGATGCGGTAACATCGGCACTCGGCTACATTTTCCCGTGGGGAGCTCCGGTGCTTCTTGGCTGGTCGACGATCCAGACGATGCAGGAGCAGTACAACTGGCTGCCAGTGGTCGAGCCTACTGCAGTATTTCCTTTCGTCTTTCAGGGGTGGTTTCTCGTCTTAATCATGCTGCTCGCAGCGATTACCGGATGGGGGCGCCGCTATGAAGGAAAGAACGGGGAAGAACTCCGCGAACGCCCTTCGGAATAAACCAAAAGCGTGCTGCTTCGGCAGTGCGCTTTGTTTTGTTTGAAGGAAAATTTTCCTTCTGCTTCTCATCTGGATGGGGATCGCGGTTATCTTTTTAACAGGAACCCAGCTGCTGCAGTGGAATGGTTGAGCGTGAGCAGTTTACTTTGCATGGCTGCCGGATGTAGTTAGAATAGGTTCTGCAACAGCTTAAAGGATGTTTGAAAAGATGAAAGAGGAAAAGCATCTTTACATTCCTTTATGCTAAATCAGAAAGTAATTGTGGAAAGGGTGACCACCGTCATGGCAAAAAACGTTTTAATGGTTGTAACAAGTCATTCCAAAGTGAACAATGAAGCAAAAACAGGCATATGGCTTTCCGAATTTGCGGAAGCATATATTGAATTTCAAAACAAAGGCTACAACGTTACTATCGCAAGTGTAGACGGCGGTAAGCCGCCGATTGATGAAGGAAGCGTGCAGCAGGAAACGCGCCAGGAAATTCTTGATGCAGAAAAATATCTTGAAGAAACAGTGAAGGTGGATACTGTTTCTGCTTCAGATTTTGATGCCATTTTTATTCCTGGAGGGCACGGAGCGATGTTTGACCTGCCGGAAAGTCAAAAAGTCCAGGATCTGATCCGTGAATTTTATGAAGCGGACAAATACGTGGCTTCGGTCTGCCACGGACCGGCGGCGCTGGTTAACGTTACTCTTTCAAACGGAGAACCGCTTGTTTCCGGCAAAAGGGTAAATGCTTTCACAGACGCGGAGGAAGAAGATACAGGACTCACGGCTCACATGCCGTTCCTGCTTGAGAGCCGTCTGCGTGAGCTTGGAGCCGAATTCGTTACGGCACCGAACTGGACTGAACACGTGGAATCCGATGGCCTCCTGATCACCGGCCAAAACCCACAGTCAACAGAAGCCGTAGCTAAAGAATTTGTGCAAAAACTGGGCAGCTAATGCTGACTGAAAAAAGAGCCCCGGCCCTTCCAACTGCGTTGGAGGCCGGGGCTTTTTGTTTATATAAGACTGGTGTTAATATAATTTTCCGCGAATATGAAGCATCGTACAGAGTGACATGATGGAATGAATATAGCAGTTCTGGCGAAGAGCAAATGGGTCGCCGAAAAATTCCGGCAGCACGCGGTCCATCGTTTCTTTCATTTTGTCGTATAAAATCTTTGTAACCTGTTCTTCAGAATAATACAGCGTTTCCCGTCCCTGCAGCCATTCGGAATAAGATACGATAACACCGCCGGCGTTGGCAAGGATGTCAGGGATGATGACGACACCCTGTTCAGCTAAAATGGCATCGGCTTCGGTGGTAATAGGAGAGTTGGCGCCTTCTATAAGAATAGAGGCTTTAACGTCCTGCACATTGTCTTTATGAATGACACCACCGAGAGCGGCGAAAAATAAAGCATCTACTTCGAGATAAAGAACATCGTCACGGTCCCGCACATCAGCGCTAATGCCAAGTTCATGGATTTCCTCATCAGTGGTGGGAAGATCGCCATCATGATCGTTGGAAAAATCGAGCAGAGCAGGTACGTCGAGTCCGTCTTCATTGTAAAGAGTGACGTTCTGGTCACTTACAGATACGACTTTCGTATCAAGGTAGTCGCAGTTATATGCCTGCATCGCGGTGACCGAGCCTACATTTCCGAAGCCCTGTACAGCGATGGAAAGCGGCCGCCCGTAAAATTCAAGCGCAGTTTTGAAAAATTTATTTTCCGAAGTCTGGAATTCGTCGCGCCGGTTTTTCAGAAAGTCATGCAGCAGGTATCGTAAAGTGAAATAAACTCCTTTCCCGGTGGCTTCTCTTCTGCCAAGGGAACCGCTGTTTTTAACACTTTTTCCTGTGAAGCTTCCACGGTAAGGAATGCCCGGGTTAATATTTTTGTATTCAGCCATCATCCAGTCCATCTCCCTGGCACCTGAGCCGGCGTCGGGAGCGGGGATATCTTTATCCGGCCCAATTACGTCGTTGAAGTACTGCACGTATTTTTTGCAAACGAGGTTTAATTCCTTTTTGCTGAACTCCTTTGGATTAATACTGATGCCGCCCTTGCCACCGCCAAATGGTACGTCATGGAGGGCATTTTTAATAGTCATAAGAGAAGCAAGGGAGGATACTTCGTCTTCATCGACGCTTTCGTGAAAACGGATACCGCCTTTGTAAGGCCCCATAGTGTCGTTGTGCTGGACACGGTACGCCTCCAAACGTACTACTTCGCCGTTTTGAAGAGGAACACGAAGAAACGATTTGTGTACATGGTTGGGGGTAGAAAGGATGGAAATAAGAGAGGAAAAGGCCGTTTCACGAGCCTGGCCTTCGTAATCGGGCAGAAAGGTCTCATCCTGCATCAGTGCATCGAGCGATTCCTGAATGATTTTTGTCGCTTTATCTGACATGATATGTCCTCCTTAAGGTATTTGGGCCTATGTAAGTATTCTAGTACAGAATACCACTTTTCAGGAGACTGCAAACGGATTCGTGGAAATTAACACCAAAAAAGTATCGTCCTTGAGCGGATAAGTTGCGTTTGGGAAAATGATGCGTGCATACTGATTTTTGGATACTACTTATAATTTGTGGCAGGAGAAAGGAAGTCGTAATAATGACAGAGGAAATATCTAACCAGCAAGCGGCAACTCCTTTATTTGAACCCTTTCAAATAAAAGATCTGCATCTTGAAAACAGAACAGTAATGGCGCCGATGACAAGAGGATTTTCGCCGGGAGGCGTACCAAACGAAGACGTGGTAGCCTATTACCGGCGCCGGGCTGAAAATAATGTAGGACTGATTGTGACAGAAGGAACCGGTATTAATCACCCTGCGAGTGTGGAAGACCCGGGTGTACCGGCCTTTTACGGTGAAAAAGCCCTCGAAGGATGGGAAAGGGTGGTAGAGGCAGTGCATGAAGCAGGAGGAAAAATCATTCCCCAGCTCTGGCACGTAGGCATGACACGACCGGTAGGAGCAGAGCCGAACTCTGAGGCTATGCCGATTGGACCTTCCGGTTTAGCTTTAAGCGGGGAAGCTGTATCAAAGCCGCTGACAGTGGAAGAAATTGATGAGCTGGTGCAGGCTTATGCAGACGCTGCAGCAGCGGCGAAGCGTATTGGCTTTGATGGCATTGAAATCCACGGCGCCCATGGATATCTGATTGACCAGTTTTTCTGGGAGCAGACCAATAAGCGTACGGATCAGTACGGCGGAAATTTTGTTGAACGGACAAGGTTTGCCGTTGAAGTAATCGAAGCATGCCGCCGGGCTGTAGGTGAAGATTTCCCTATCTTCTTCCGGTTTTCGCAGTGGAAAATGTCTGACTTTGAAGCAAAGCTTGCAGACACAGCAGACGAACTGGTCCAGTTCCTGGAGCCGCTGTCTAAAGCAGGCGTAGACGTCTTTCACTGCTCAACCCGCCGCTTCTGGGAGCCGGAATTTGACGGTTCTTCATTAAATCTTGCCGGCTGGACGAAATATTTAACCGGTAAGCCTTCTGTAACGGTAGGGTCTGTAGGGCTGAATGGTGTTTTCACAAGCTTTGATAAAGCAGAAAACGATGATATTCAGGAATTAGTCAACCGGCTCGAAAACGATGAATTTGACCTGGTCGCAGTTGGGCGTCCGCTGTTAACGGATCCGGCATGGGCCAAAAAGATGCAGGAGGGCCGAACGGATGACCTGGTGCCGTTCACCAAAGACGCATTAAGCGAGCTGTATTAAATTCTATTATAAGTAAATCATGGACTCTCCGGCCACTGCCGGGGAGTTTTTTTCTATAAGATGTGTGAATCATTAAGGTAAGGGAAAAGAAGAATAGGGTTCTAATACAGGTCCAGTCAGGAGAAATTAATGAAAAAAATGAACACTGCGGCAGAAACGTCTGTTTTAAATAATCCACAAAATATTGTTTCGATAGTATGCTTATTGGTCATTCTTGCGCTTTCCCTCGTGTCTTACCAGATATCAGGCTGGCAGTATGTCATTCTGCTCTGGATTGGTTTTTTTCTTGGATTTTCCCTTTTCCACGCCCGCTTCGGTTTTTCGGCAGTCTACCGGCAGATTATCGAAAAAGGCAATACAGAAATGCTGCGGGCTCACATGCTGATGCTTATTCTCGTATCAACTTTTTCAGCTGCTATTTTTATTATCAGTCCGGCTTTGTTTGGGACAGTCCCAATACCGGCGCTTTCCGCTGTGAGTGTTGGATTGATAGCAGGAGCGTTCATTTTTGGCTTTGGCATGGAAATAGGCAGCGGCCTTGCCCCATCTTCATTTTACGAAGCAGAGGGCGGCAGGACTGCTTTAATTTGCACGTTGGCCGGCTTTATGACGGGGGCAGTGGCAGGGGCAGCCCATTTTGGTTTTTGGAACACCTCTCTTCCTTCGTTTGATCCAGTCTCGTTGGCGGTGGATACGGGAATCGGTTACATATGGGCGTGGGCGATTCAAATTGTTTTTCTCGGAATGATTGCTTTTGGCTCGTATGTGCACAAAAAACGAACTAGGCCTCCGGCACTCCCGCCGCTGCCTTCCGCCGCAAGCTGGAGCCGGATTATTTTCGGCTCCTGGCCGCTGTGGGTGGGTGCTGTTATTCTTGCAGTATTAAATGCTCTCATCTTTCTCGTGCAGGGGGAGCCCTGGAAGCTGACAGCTTCTTTTTCCTTATGGGGATCGAAGATAGTGCAGGCTCTTGGAATGAACGTGAGCGAATGGACATACTGGTTTGAACAGGATCAGTTTGTTGCCCTTCATCAATCGGTGCTGATGGATTCCATGAGCATTATTAATTTCGGTGTCATCCTGGGCACTGTAGTAACTCTGGCCATGAACCGACAAATCCGGTTTTCGAGGATCCCTCTTCGGGTTGCTTTAATCGCCCTGATTGGGGGAGGGCTGATGGGATACGGGGCAAGTATCTCGTTCGGTGCCAACATTGGGGCATATTTTAGCGGTATCGCCTCATTCAGCCTCCATGCGTGGATATGGCTAGTCATGGCCGTGCTTGGTGTGTACACTGCCTACTATATCAGTCACCGGCTGCCGTTGTATCATTACGAAGAAGGAAAACGCACGGATAAATAATAATAGCCTCCCAGGCTGTGATTGGCCTGGGAGGCTATTGGTTTATCATTGTTTATTCACTTGGGGAAACCATTTTCGCTGGATCGACGATCAATTCAAACTCTTCTTCATTTAACATGCCGCTTTCAAGCACGGCTTCCTTCAGTGTCTGTCCGTTAGCATGGGCGGACTTGGCAATTTTAGCCGCGTTTTCGTACCCAATGTGAGGGTTCAGCGCTGTGACGAGCATCAGAGAATTACGGAGATGCGCATCAATGCGTTCCTGATTTTCTTCAATGCCGACTGCACATTTATCATTAAAGGAAACGAGCGCATCAGCGAGCAGGTAGCTTGACTGCAGGAAATTATAAACAATAACCGGCTTAAACACGTTGAGTTCAAAATTACCCTGGCTGGCAGCAAAACCGATCGTAGCATCGTTGCCCATTACCTGTGCTGAAACCATAGTCAATGCTTCACTCTGGGTTGGGTTTACCTTTCCAGGCATAATAGAGCTTCCCGGTTCATTCGCAGGTATGGAAATTTCGCCAATACCACAGCGGGGACCGCTTGCAAGCCAGCGGACGTCGTTTGCAATTTTCATGGCGTCTGCTGCGAGGGCTTTTAATGCTCCGTGCGCATATGAAATTTCATCGTGGCTGGTAAGGGCGTGAAACTTGTTTGGGGCAGAGCGGAAGGATTTGCCGGTATAGGCACTAATTTCTTCGGCTACATATTCACCGAATTTTGGGTGGGCATTAATGCCTGTACCGACAGCTGTTCCGCCGATTGCAAGGTCTTTCACGTGATCAATGCTTTCTGTAATCATTTCAGCTGAACGCTCAAGCATCCGGTGCCAGCCGCTGACCTCCTGGCCGAGCGTAAGCGGAGTGGCATCCTGAAGATGCGTGCGGCCAATTTTAATTACATTTTCAAATGCATTCATTTTGTTCTCCAGGGTCGCACGAAGCGCTTCCACGGCAGGAAGAAGCTGATCTTCCACCTTTTGCACGGCAGCTACGTGCATCGCCGTAGGAAAGGTATCGTTTGAGCTCTGGGAACGGTTGACATCGTCGTTTGGATGCACGCTCAGAGAAGACCCTTTGTCTTCAAGCAGCTGGGAAGCGCGGCGGGCCACTACTTCGTTCATATTCATATTGGACTGGGTACCGCTTCCGGTCTGCCAGACTACGAGCGGAAAATGGTCGTCGAGTTTCCCGGAAAGAACCTCGTCGCACGCTTCGACGATAGCGTCGGCCTTTTCCGCTTCAAGCTTGTCCAGGCGTTTGTTTGCAAGAGCCGCAGAACGTTTTAAAATGGCGAACGCATATACGACGTCGATCGGCATAGTTTCCTGGCCGATTTTAAAGTTTTCCAGGCTGCGCTGGGTCTGCGCGCCCCAATGCTTGTCTTTCGGTACGTGCATGTCTCCAAGTGTATCTTTTTCTACGCGATAGTCCATCGATAGGTCGACCTCCTACTAGTATCAATAAGGTAATAGAGTAAGCACTCTTCCTCTAGATTAAAGAACATTTTTAAAAAAAGAAAGGCTTTTCAAAGGAGAAATACCAATTTCATCGTCTCGGGAGACAAACAGAAACGAGACAGGAAAAATAGATGTTGTATAAACAGTAGTTTTGCTATAATTTTTACGAAAAGGAGGCAGCTGGTATGTGGTACTCACTGGAAGTCCCGTCGGGGAATAACGAAGCATGGAGCCTGAGGCTCTATGAGCATGATATTTATACATTTTATATTGATGAAGCCATAGAGACAAGGAAGGATGAAGACGGATATACATACGAATTCAGCAGTGGGGAAAAAAGCAGATTATATGTTTACACGGAAAATGTTTCTAAAAAAGAGTTAAGCCGGATGCTTGAAGTACACACACATGATTTGCACGATTGGGAGCCACCGGAGTGGAAAGAGTCTTCCTACGAAAACGTCAGACTGGCAGACGGATGGGAACTTGTGTATCCCCCGTTTCAGGAAAAGCAGGGAGAACGGGAATTACGTCTTGATCCGCAGGGAGCGTTTGGGACAGGCATCCATGAAACCACAAGGGACGCTCTCGAATGTATTGTCACCTGTACGGAAGGGTTGAGGGCTGCAGACATTGGCGCGGGAAGCGGGGTGCTGTCGATTGCTCTTGCAAAAAAAGGCATGCAGGTGGATGCCTATGATATGGAGCCGGTAACGCGGGAGATAGAACAGCAGGCAGCGTTAAACAGAGTAGAAAATCGAATTAAGGTATACGAACAGGACGTAGTTGGCCCAGTCTTTCCATACGAAGCATACGATATAGCCATCATCAATATTGGGGCGGATATTGCGGTGCACTGGCTCGAACGGGCTGGTTCCATAGAGGTTCTTCCTCAGCAGGTTGTAGTATCCGGACTGGTGGACTGGTCAGTGGAGCGGGTGAAAAAAGCATTTTGGGTTAAAAATTATACGGATGCCTGGTACAAACAGACGAATGAATGGCACACTATATTATTTCAAAGGAGAGGCTCAGAATGACAAAACCACATGTTTTTATTACGAGGCCAATGCCCAACTGGCTGTTGGAAAAGCTTGAAAAGGAAGCTACGCTGGATGTATGGAATAAAAACGAATCGGTGCCGGAAGAGGAATTAGTCCGGAGAACAGCGGAAGCAGACGGTTTATTCTGTACCGTATCGGAGCCTGTGACAAGAAACGTTATTGAACAGGCACCGCGGTTGAAAGTAATAGCGACGATGGCAGTGGGATATAATAACATTGATCTGGAAGCGGCAGAAGAACAGAAAGTTAAAGTGGCCCACACTCCGGGTGTACTGACAGAAACAACCGCGGATCTCACCTTTGCTTTATTGATGGCCGCAGCTCGGAGGCTGCCGGAAGCCATGGATACTATCCGGAAAAATGAATGGGGGTCCTGGGCGCCGTTTGCATTTACGGGACAGGATATTTACGGTGCCACCCTTGGGATTATCGGCATGGGACGTATTGGAGAAGCTGTGGCTAAGCGGGCTGGTGGTTTTGATATGAACATACTTTATCATAATCGCTCGCGGAAGCGGGAAGCAGAAGAGCGAACTGGTGCTTTATACGCTGAGCTGGATGAACTTTTGGGAGAGGCTGACTTTATGTGCGTGCTCGCTCCAGCCACACCCGAAACAGAAAAGCTGATCAACGCGGAAGCTTTTCGTAAAATGAAAAAAACAGCTGTATTTATTAACACCTCGAGAGGGACAACTGTGGATGAGGAGGCACTGGTGAATGCGCTTCGGGAGGGAGAAATTTTCAGCGCCGGTCTGGATGTCTTTGAGAACGAACCTATTAGTGCAGACCATCCGCTTCTCAGCCTGTCCAACGTTGTGGCACTCCCACATATCGGCAGTGCCAGTGAAAAAACACGCCGGCGTATGGCGGATATGACTGCAGACCATATTTTACAGGGCCTCCATGGACTGCCGTTAACGCATGAAGTGCCTGGAAAATAAAAAGCATCTCGCGAGCCTGAAACGGGCGCGCGAGATGCTTTAGTTGTATTATGACTTGTTCCAGGTTGCTGTGCCATTTTTTTCTTCCTTCATTCGTTTGCGGAAGCGAACCGTTTCCGCGGTGATGACTCCGGAAAGCCCCAGAAGAGCGATCAGGTTTGGAGCTGCCATCAAGCCGTTCATCGTGTCTGCAAGCGACCAGACAATTCCGAACTGGACTACAGCACCAAAGAATACAGCGATAACGAAAATGACGCGGTAGGCAAAAACAGCTTTATACGTTTTGAAAAGGTAATAAATACAGCGTTCTCCGTAGTAGGACCAGCCCAAAATAGTAGAATAGGCGAAGAAAATCAGCCCTACAGAAACAATAATGCTTCCAGCCGGTCCTAAAAAGTGTTCAAATGTGGCGGCAGTCAGCGGTGCCCCGTCTAAGTCACCACTTACAAAGCTTTGGCCCATCACAAGAGAAATACCGGTAATGGAACAGATAATGATTGTATCAATAAAAACCTGGGTCATGGAGACAAGAGCCTGCCGGCCCGGATAGTCGGTACGGGCTGCGGCGGCTGCAATTGGTGCAGACCCAAGGCCTGCTTCGTTGGAGAAAACCCCGCGGGCCACCCCGTACTGAATTACAACCCCTACAGCCCCGCCGGCTGCAGCCTGACCGGTAAATGCATCGGAAACGATTGAACCGACCGCGGCTGGAACGAGATCCAGGTTGCCAAAAATAACAATCAGGCCACCGACGACATAGAAGACAGCCATAATTGGTACAATAAATGAAACTACCCGGCCAATGGATTTGATGCCGCCAAGTATAACAACCCCGGTTAAAATACTGAGCACAACACCAGTGATCCAGGTAGGCACGTTCCAGTTGGAGTCCAGCACATCGGCAACGGAGTTGGATTGAACGGTGTTGCCGATCCCAAATGCAGCAATCGCAGCAAATACGGCAAACAGGACGGCCAACCATTTCCATCCGAGCCCTTTTTCTATGTAATACATCGGCCCTCCGGCCATGCGGCCCCGTTCATCCTGAACCCGGTACTTAACAGCCAGAATAGCTTCTCCGTATTTTGTAGCCATCCCGAAGAGCGCACTGATCCACATCCAGAAGACTGCGCCAGGGCCGCCAATTACTACTGCTGTAGCAACACCGGCGATGTTACCGGTTCCGACCGTGGCTGCCAGAGCGGTCATGAGCGATTGGAAATGGGAAATATCCCCCTCTGATTTTTTGTCCTGCTTGGAAAAGGCAAGCTTTAAGGCATAAGGAAGAGTAGAAAATTGCAAAAATCCTAAACGAACTGTTAAAAAGATACCTGTTCCCAAAATAAGAATTAAAAATGGCGGGCCCCACACAATACCGCTGATGGTGGTTAGTAATTCTTCAACGCTGTTCATAAAACCTGACATATGTAACAACTCCTTTCCATAATGTAACTGTACATAAGATGTTATAAAGACGTGAACAGTTTGTTAGAAAAGTTTACTATAAAAATAATAAATTGGGTACATGTTTTGTAAAAATTATGAAAAATTCCGGAGAAGAAGATCATCAATTTCTATAAAAGATTTAAAATATGATGTTTTAGGGAGAAAAGATTCGGGCATTCGTATAGGTAGACGTAATCGGATGAAGGAGGACTAGACAATGAAAAAATTAAAAGTAGACGAAGTTTTTACAGATGACAAGGAACAGCTCCATTATACGGACGGTGAATTAGAGGTTCGTGATGATAACGGAGAGGATTGGGAAGTGAAGCTCTACGGAGTCGATAATCAGCGTTTCTTCACAGATGCTTTAAAAAATAACGAAAAGAAGCATTTAACATTCGAAACCGATAAAGGAAGCATGTACGGCCTCGTATCGGTGGAAGCACTTGACAATGCAGGTGTGGCTAATGAAGACGTAGTAACGCTTGTTGGAACCGGTCCGTTAAACGGTTTTTCGTAAGACAGAATGATAAATATCAGTAAATAACGGTCCAGGCTCTACAGCCTGGACTGTTTTTTAATTATAAGAAAAAAAGGTTTAAAAGACTGAAGCATAAAGCAGGCAGCCGCTAATCCGGCTGCCTGCTTTATGTAAATATTATGAACCGCTGCATGGGAGTTTCACTGGCGGATAGCCCTGTTCGCCTCTTCGCACTACAGCGTAGCCGGTCACGGTAAAGCCGTTTTTCAACAGCAGCCGGGTGCTGAGATTTCGTGAAACCTTATCAGGAGCTACGAGAAATACTTCTTTTTTCGGTACGGTCTGTAAATGTCTTTTTAAATACGGATACGGAAGGGCGAATGCACCGTTTATCGGGTTACGGTCTGATTCCTGGTATTCACGGACGTCCAGAATGTGGGCCGTGGTCTCCTGACTTTGAGGAAGGGAAGAACAAGGAACGCGTAAAACAGGCATCCAGCGTTTAAATGCCGGTATCATAACGAGAACAATAACAACTATAGTAATAATAAGCCAAAAAAGCATCAACGCACTCCTCATTCCTTTCTTATAGCGATTCATATTCTATATTTTTTTACGAACAGATTCAAGAACTTTGCTTACGCTTTTTACACTTACCCTATTAATGATTGCCTATAACAGCTTCATGCTATTAATTCTTCCTATGAAATTCAAGCATATTGGTTTCAGGGGAACGCAATTTTTGATAAGGTTAATACAGAAAGTAGGAGGTGAAGCTTCCATGCCAGAAACAGAAGAAAAAAGAGAATTGGAAGAACGAGTTTGGGCGGAACTGGAAAATGTAATTGATCCGGAGCTCGGTATTGATATCGTAAACCTGGGACTTGTGTATACAGTAACAGTCGATGACGACAGACAGGCGAATATCGAAATGACTCTGACCGCAATGGGCTGTCCACTTGCAGGCACAATCGTTAACGATATTAATTTCGCCATGAATGATTTGAAGGAATACGGAGAAATCAGTGAAGTGGACGTGGACATCGTTTGGAATCCACCTTGGAGTAAAGACAAAATGTCCCGTTACGCAAAAATCGCCTTAGGTATTCCGGATTGATAAAAGGGAAGCCGGCTGGATAAACCAGCCGGCTTCTCAGATTGTTGAGAAACAAAATAAAAGCGTCATGTTTGTTCGTGGATCGTTCGATCCACGTTCTTTTTTGGCTGGTGC